>PLSV01000021.1 GCA_003165235.1 Syntrophobacteraceae bacterium | reverse complement strand
TCCCTAGCGTGGGAATCCAGGCTAGAGGCGGGCTAAGCGCCGCCCTTCTCGAGCGCGCCATCCGCCACGCGATGGAACGGCAGCGGAAGAGAGTGGAGCTGGTTAAAGCCAAAAGAGTAATCCAGGCCCTGAGCGAGTGCAATCATGCAGTGATCCACATCGAAGATGAGTTGGAGCTGCTGCGCGCGATCTGCCGCATTGTGGTGGATGTGGGCGGCTACAGGATGGCATGGGTGGGATATGCCGAAGATGACGGGGACCAGACTGTCAGGCCTGTTGCTCAGTACGGCTATGAGAAAGAGTATCTTGAGACGGTCAATATCACCTGGCGAGATGCTGAGAGGGGAAGGGGCGCTGTGGGCGCCTGCATCCGCACAGGCGTTCCCAGCATCATTCGTTCCGTTGGCAGTCAAGCGGAGGCGGCGCCCTGGAGGGTAGAGGCTTTAAAGCGAGGCTATGCTTCACTCATAGGTCTGCCTCTCTTTCTCGATGGACGAAGACTGGGAGCGCTTAACATCTATTCTTCGGAAACGGATGCCTTCGATTCCGAAGAAGTGGAATTCCTCGTGAAACTATCGGGTAATCTTTCTTATGGCATAGGGGTGCTAAGGCTGCGTAAGGCTCAAATGCAGGCCGAAGAATCACTGAAGGAAGCCAATCTCGATCTGGAAAGGCGGGTAGGGGAGCGTGCCACCGAACTGATTAAAGTCAATGCGGAACTCAGGAAAGAGGTGGAGGAACGCAGGCGGACAGAAGAAGCTCTGAAAGAAGGAGAGCGGAAGTTCCGGGCGATCTTTGACCAGACTTTCCAACTCATGGGGTTGCTAACCGTTGACGGCAGGCTCGTAGAGGCTAATAGGACTGCTTTGCAATTCTCCGGAGTCCAGGGATCGGATGTCATAGGCAAGCTGTTTTGGGAAACCCTGTGGTGGACACATTCCACAGAACTGCAGGGAATGTTGCGCGCGGCTGTAATGAAGGCTGCTGCAGGAGAGTCCGTGAGCTTCGAGGCGGCCCATTTTACATCCTATGGCAGCCTCCACTGCATGGACTTTTCTCTTAAACCAGTGATAGATGAAGCCGGCAGCATTGTTTTTCTAATTGCGGAAGCCCGGGACATCAACAAACGCAAGCTGGCGGAAGAGGCTTTGCGCGCTTCCGAGCAGCAACTGGCAGACATCATTGATTTCCTTCCGGATGCAACGTTCGCCATCGACACCGAAGGAATTGTCATCGCCTGGAACCACGCTATGGAAGAAATGACGGGGGTCCCGAGAGAATCCATGATCGGCAAAGGCAATCTGGTGTATTCCCTGCCCTTTTATGGGGAGAGGCGGCCACTGCTGATTGATCTCGTATTTGCCGGCGAAGAGGAAATCCGGAGGCGCTATGGGCCAGTCTCGAGGATAGTTGACGCCATTGTCGCCGAAGCTTTTGTTCCGCGAACCTATGGAGGAAAAGGAGCATATCTTTGGGCCATTTCAAAGCCACTCTACGACAAGTCCCGGAAGGTCATCGGCGCGATAGAGTCGATTCGCGACATCACTGAGCGCCAACGTGCCGAGGAGGCGATGCGGGAGAGCGAAAGGCGTCTTCGGAGAGCGGAGGTGGTGGCCCGCTTCGGCAACTGGGAGTTTATTCTGGGGCGCGATAAAGTGAAGGCCTCCGAGGGCGCGAAAATCATTTACGGGTTGGAGGGCAGTGAGTGGTCCATATCCGAAGTGCAGATGATCCCGCTTGCGGAGTATCGCGGCATGCTCGACAAGGCCCTTAACGAACTTATTGAGGAGGGTAAACCGTATAATGTGGAATTTGAGATCCGCAGGCCCACTGACGGGAAGATCGTCGATATCCATTCCATAGCGGAATATTCTCCCGAGAATGAAGTGGTGTTCGGCGTCATACACGATATCACGGAGCGCAAGCTCGCCGAAGATGCGTTGCGCGAGAGCGAGGAACGCTTCTTCAGATTCTTTCGCTCCAGTCCGGTCGGCGCGAGCATCACCCGCTTGAGCGACGGACAATATGTCGACGTCAATGATGCGCACCTGGGCTTATTTGGCTACACACGCGAGGAGATTGTCGGCCGAAGCCCGTTGGACCTGGGAATATGGGCTAACCCTGAAGACCGGGTGAAGATGCTTGATGTACTGCAAGAGCAATGCAGGATACAGGACTTTGAAACCCGGTTCCGCAGGAAATCCGGTGAGATCAGGGACGTGCTTCTCTCGGCGGAACTGATTGAGGCGGCCGGGCAGCAGTATATCCTGGGTCTTGCGCATGACATCACTGAGCGCAAGCGGGGAGAAGAGGCGCTGCGGGAGAACCAGTCCCGGCTCGAGCTTGCTCTGGAGTCGGCCCAAATGGGGGTGTGGTGCTGGGACTTAATTAAAGACAAACGTTTTTTTGACGATCAGGTCTGCCGCCTTCTGGGTATTGACCGGGCTAAATTCACCGGAACCGCAGATGACTTTTTCAACGCGGTGCATCCCGACGACCGTGAGGCGCTCAAAGCGGCATTGGCGCGAACCATTGGACATGACGCGCCCTATGAAACCGAGTACCGGGCCGTCTGGCCGGATGGAAGCGTCCATTACATCATCGCCTGTGCAAAATTGTTCCACGATGAAACAGGTAAGCCACTGAGGGTGAACGGCCTTGCCTGGGACATCACCGAGCGCAGGCTCATGGAAAAAGCTGTTATTGAGGCGGAGGCAAAATACAGGGATATATTCGAAAATTCCGTAACAGGCATATATCAGGTGAGCCTGGACGGACATTTCTTAAAGGTCAATGCGGCTAAGGCCCAGCTTCACGGCTACCATTCGCCCCAGGAGATGCTGAATGAGGTGAAAGACGCATGGCAGCTCTATGTCAATCCCGAGAGGAGCTCCGAGATGCTCCGCCTGATCGAGGAGCATGGGTCGGTCCGGGAATTCGAGGCAGAGTTTCGCAGGAAAGATAAGAGCATTGTGTGGGCTTCCCTTAACGTTCGCACCGTTCGTGACTCAATGGGAGGGATCTCCTACCTGGAAGGAACCGCCAACGACATCACAGACAGGAAACTCCTCAGGGCCAGGCTCGATCAGGCTCAGAAATTGGAGGCGATCGGGACGCTGGCCGGAGGCATAGCCCACGACTTCAACAATATGCTCCAGCCTATGATGGGCTACACGGAAATGGCGCTAAATAAACTTTCTCCATCCGATCCTATGCGGGATGATTTGGAGCAGGTGCTCAATGCGTCTCTAAGGGCCAAGGAACTGGTAAGGCAAATCCTGTCGATTGCTCGCTCCACCCAAAAGCAGCAAAGAATGCCGACCGATATCAGTTCGATTATCAAAGAGGCCCTGAAGCTCTTGCGGTCCTCACTCCCTACCTCGATAGAAATGAGGCGAAATATCCGGAGTGGCGTAGCGCTGGCCGATCCAACTCAAATCCACCAGGTGT
>PLSV01000214.1 GCA_003165235.1 Syntrophobacteraceae bacterium | reverse complement strand
CAATTTGAACTCACGGATTCAGGTTATATACAATCCCACATTAGAATATTCTAATCTGCATTTAATCTCTCCTTAATTTTACCTGTTTATATATCTGCCTATACAGCGGAGCCAGTCATAAACAGCTTTTATCCGACATTAAGGAGGAACAGAAATGTTTGAGAGAATCAGTAACTTGTTTAACAAACGCTTTGGGACAAAGACAATCATGGCAGTGGTCCTGGCATGTGCTTTGGCCGGCCTTTCCGTATCCGGAACGTTCGGCGGAATTGGCCGGGCTGCAGCCGAACCGGCGCCCATTCAATCCCAGAGCGGCTCAGAGCAGCCGGTGATTAGCAGCCCTTTTACTGCTCTGGCTGAGAAGTGCACCCCCACGGTTGTAAATGTCAAATTAACCAAAGTTGAGAAAGCCGGCTTTGGAGATATGCAGATACCTTGGGGTCCGTTTGGAGATTTTTCCAATCATCCCCGGTCCCCGCAGGATCGCACTGTTCAGGGGGCGGGATCGGGCGTAATCATTTCTAAGGACGGCTACATACTTACGAACAACCATGTAGTGGAAGGCGCCAAAGAACTGACAGTCACGCTGGCTGACAAGGGAGAATTCAAGGCGCAGGTCATCGGAAGGGACCCTAAGACAGACATCGCTATAGTTAAGATTGACGCAGGGAAAAACCTGCCGGCGGCAAGCATCGGCGACTCCGATCAAATCAAAGTCGGCGATTGGGTGCTCGCCATTGGAAATCCTTTCGGACTGAGCCACACCGTCACCTCAGGGATTGTCAGCGCGAAAGGGCGTGTAATCGGCGCCGGCCCGTATGATGATTTCATTCAGACCGATGCTTCCATAAATCCCGGCAACTCGGGTGGCCCTCTTTTCAACATGAAAGGAGAAGTAATCGGGATCAACACCGCCATCATCCCTGACGGTCAGGGAATAGGGTTCGCCATACCCGTTAACACGGCAAAATCCCTTATTCCTCAGTTGGAGGCGGATGGGGAGGTTACCCGCGGCTATCTGGGGGTAAACATTCAGTCCATTAACCCCGATCTGTCCAAGGCCCTGAAAATGGAACAGAGCAAGGGCGCCCTGGTTGCCGAGGTTGTGCCGGGCGGACCTGCTGATAAGGCAGGGATCAAGGCCGGTGACGTAATCGTCTCATTCGATAGCAAACCTGTACGTGACAGCCATGATTTGCCCGCCATGGTCGCTGCGACGGCGATAGGCAGGGAGGTCCCCATCACCCTTGTCCGGAACGGCAAAAAGATCGAGATCGCCGCCGTCATTGCAAAGCTTGAGTCCGGCGACTCCAGACTCGCGGAGAGCAGACCGCCTGCTCAGGGGAAATGGGGTCTTCAACTTCAGGACTTAAATCCTGAGACAGCGCGGCAACTTGGGATCAAGGCCGACCATGGCGCCGTGGTTGCCGGTGTGCAGTCTGGAAGCCCAGCAGATCGAGCATTCATCCAACCGGGCGATGTGATCCTGGAAGTAAACCGCCAAGCGGTGAAATCGGTGAACGATCTAAAAGAAAAGATCGCCACAGCCAACGACGGCGATGCTTTGCTCCTTCTGGTGAAGAACGCGCAGGGCAGCCGCTATGTTGTCCTGAAAGGGTAGACAAACTCCCGAGTCGGGGGCGCCGGGCCGCTTCTTCGTTAATGAAGACTGAGCCTCACTAACAAAACCCTACTCCAAGGCGCCCCCCGGCTCCCTCACATTTCCCGGCCGCTAATAGTTATCAAAGTCTAGCCCGACAGTCAGCGAATTATTATAAAGATTGATAGTATGAGCCTTTTAAAGATTGCATGAGCGAAAATCTTTTGCAAGCACCTTGCACTAAGAGCTATAATTAGCATTCCTGCGGCAAGTCGTGTTCGCCGAATCCGGCCCCCTTCCCCCTCCTGCGAATTATCCTGCTGTATTCACAAAAGGCTCCTCAATTCGAAAGGTCGCCATGCAGAATACAGTTAGAGCAGAAGCATATTACAAAGTGTTTGAACAGATTGTCGCTGTGGTGCATTCCAGCACCAATGTGCGGGAAGTTTTGGATATTATTGTATGGAAACTGAGCGAAATCCTGCAAGCCAAGGGGGCTGTTCTACGAATTTTGAACCTGGAGAAAAACGAACTGGAGCTTGGGGCCGCTTACGGTTTGAGCGAGAACTATCTCAGCAAGGGCCCGGTCTCGAGTTCGAAAACGATCAGGGATCTCTATGAAAAAAACCGGGTCTTCATCATCGAGGATATCTGGAAAGACCCGCGAGTTCAGTACCCCCAGGAGGCATGGGATGAAGGCATCACGACGATACTGGACCTCTCCATCACCCTGGAGCAACATCTAATCGGAATCATTCGTGTCTTCTTCTCAGACCAAAGAAAATTCTCTCCGGAAGACCTGGACTTTTTTGACGCCATAACGCGTCAGTGCGCGTCCGCTCTCGAGAGGGCGCGGCTGTTCGAGGAGCAGCAGATCCGCTATGAACAACTCGTCGTGCAGACGGAAAGGCTTTCGGCGCTGGGCAGAATGGCGGCAGGGATCGCCCATGAGATAAATAACCCTCTGAGCGGAATTCTGCTCTTCACCACCAGTGTGAGGAAAGAGATCAAGGAGGATGGGCCTGTGAAGCAATGTCTCGACATTGTCATCCGGGAGACCATCCGGTGTCGAGGGATTATTCAAAACCTCCTGGAGTTTGCGCGTGAAAAGCAGCCCCAAAGAGCTCCGACCAATATAAACTCCGTCCTTGAAAGAACACTGGGGCTTTTAGAAAACCTATTTCTGGTCAATGGCGTCAAATTGCGCAAAAACTTGCAGCCTGAACTACCGGATTGTTATGTGGACGGGAACCAGATTCAACAGACCTTTCTAAATCTGCTGCTGAATGCAGTCGAGGCGATCGGACAAAATGGAATGATTACCGTCCGCACCCGTTTTAATCCTGATTTTAACTGCATAGTCGCTGAGGTCGAGGATACGGGGTGCGGAATACCCCGTGAAATCCTGCCCAGGATTTTCGATCCATTCTTCTCCACAAAGCCAATGGGCACTGGTCTCGGTCTGGCAATGACTTACGGAATAATCAAAAGCCACGGCGGAGAGCTGAAAGCGTTCAGCGGCCATGGCGAAGGGACGCGGTTCATAGTAGAGCTCCCGATCTATCACACTGATGGCATCTAGGCTGCGAGAGGTCAAACCAATGAATTCGAAGAATGTTCTTGTTATCGATGATGAACCTGTTGTGCGGGACGGATGTCGCATGGTGCTGATGAAACAAGGCCACGAGGTGGAGATATGTGAGACCGGTAGAGAAGGGCTCATTGCGGCGCTGAAAGGCCGACACGACATAGTAATCCTTGACCTGAAACTTCCCGACATCGATGGAATGGAAATCCTCGGGACCATCATGAAGGAAAAACCGCAAACAAGCGTAATCATCATCACCGGATACTCTACAGTTCAAAATGCTATACAGGCCATGAAACTGGGCGCCTTCGATTATCTGGCGAAGCCGTTTTCCGATGATGAACTGGTTTTGAGTGTAGAACGGGCAATAGAGAAGAAGCATCTTGTCGAGCAAAATTTGTCGTTGCGAAGGCAGCTCTCCGACACATTCGGGTTCTCGAATATAATCGGCAACAATCGCAGGATGATGGATGTGCTCGAAAAGATCAGAAAAGTCGCTCCAACTGACTGCTCTGTATTGATCAACGGAGAGAACGGAACCGGAAAGGAACTCGTCGCCAGGGCGATTCACGTAGCCAGTCAACAAAGTGGCGGCAAGTTTGTGGGGATCGACTGCAGCACCCTTTCTCCCGGCCTGCTCGAAAGCGAATTGTTCGGCCATGTCAAGGGGGCTTTCACAGGCGCTTCGCGGGACAAGCCGGGGATTTTCGAATTGGCCGGTGACGGCACTCTTTTTCTGGACGACATAGCGAATTTGAGCACGGACATACAGGGAAAACTCTTGCGCGTCCTCGAAACGCGGGAATTCAAACCGGTTGGGGGCACTTCCTTCAAAAAGGTCGATGCAAGGCTCATTTCAGCAACAAACTGCGACTTGCAGGAGATGGTGGAAAAGGGAAGCTTTCGCCAGGACCTTTATTACCGCCTCAGCGTCTTCCCAATCTACCTTCCCCCCCTGCGAGAAAGAAAAGATGATATTCCCCTGTTGGCAAATCACTATCTGACGCAGTTTTGCGATAAAACAGGCAAACGAATCGAAGGATTTACAAAGGAAGCCATGGAAGCGCTGGTTAGCTATGAATGGCCCGGCAATGTCCGGCAGCTCAGAAATTTTGTCGAGCATCTTGTCATAATGGCTGACCGGCACACACTCGATGTGTTGGACCTGTTGGAGAATCTGAATATAAAAGGTTTTTGGAGAGAAGATACCGTTCCAAATACAAGACAGGAACTCCTGGAGGTGAAGAAACGTATTCTGGAGCAGACATTTGGCCAGTTTGAAAAACTCTTCCTCATAAGAGCCCTCGATCAGTGTGACTGGAACATTACTTTGGCAGCCCGCAAAGTAGGGATGAAAAGACCGAATTTCTCAGCCCTGATGAAACAGTACAAGATATCTCGAAGTTCAGACCGCCCTGCCCCACACCACGGCCAACCTCATGTGATCGTATGAGATCGGGGTTTTATCGTATGAATGATTATACGGAGCGTAGTTCCTTTTCCTTCCTGTGCTCGCGGTCTTCGTCCGGCGATTTCATCGTATGAAGACACATACGCCTGCCCTGTAAATCATCGCCTTAACCACTGCGCCGCCTTTTCGCATTTCCCAATAATACTTTGAAATAATTGGATATTTTTTAAATCAGCCCAACTTGTGCGCGCAGGCGCAAAGTTTGCTCTATATTGTGCAGCCCTGGGATTATGCACGACCACATCTATTGATACATTATTGCAGTTCTTGAAAAGCAGGAGATCTAATGCCTAAAGCCGCCCTGGTCTACATCTCGCTTTTAATCTGCTGCGCCGGCATCGCTTACAAGGTCTCGACCTGGTTCCGCTACTCCCTTGGCTCAGCGAAGTTCACAGTTCCATCGAGGGTCTCTGCAGCGGCGGGAGGTATGTGGGAAACCTTGTTGAGCCGGCAGTTTCTGACGCTTCTTAAGACCTTTTTCCTTAACGTGCTCTTTCAGGCAAGACTGCTGCGCGTGGCGCCTCTCAAGTGGGCGACCCACTTTTTAATCCTCGGCGGGTTCACCATGCTGCTGCTCATGCACGCCCTCGGCGACTATCTGAACCCCCTGATTTTTTCAAATTACTATAGCACCCTCAACCCATTCCTCTTCCTGAGGAACTTTTTCGGAGTGCTGGTATTCATCGGATTGGGGATAGCGCTCTTCAACCGTTTCATCCGCCGCGATCCGGCCCGCCCTCCCACAAGCTTCATGGACGTCTATACCCTGGCGATCTTCGCCGCGATTATAGTTTCGGGCATTGTCTTGGAAAGTGTGAAAATCACGTCCGTTTCCGTCTTTCGGGAGATGACCGATGAATATGCGACAGGTCAGGACGAAGCTTCACTAAAATCACTGGAAGCTTACTGGGTAGAAAACTACGGGGTCGTTTCACCCGGGGTCGCCAGGCCTTTTAGCCTTGAAAGCCTTGCGGAAGGCAAAGATGTTCATTCGGTTAACTGCGCACAGTGCCATTCGCCCGCTCGATGGGCTTTCATGGATTACGCCGTTTCAAGATTGCTGACTCCTGTGGCGGTCTATCTCGATGGCGATGCCGTGAGGTCTACGTTATACTACGTTCATTTCTTCATATGCCTGTTTGGCCTCGCCTACCTTCCTTTCAGCAAGGTGTTCCACCTGTTTACGAGCCCGATCTGCTTACTGGCGAACGCCGTGATGGACAGGGCCCACTCGAACCCCGCAAACCTGATGACAAAGCAGATTCTCGAACTCGACGCCTGCACGCATTGTGGCACGTGCACACGTAACTGCTCGATGGCGTTTATTCATAGAATAATACCAAACGCGAACATTCTTCCTTCCGAGAGGCTCGCCTCATTGAAGCTGCTTGCAAGCGGGCAGGAGCTGAGTGTTCGGGACTCCCTGGTCATCCAGGACGGGTTGAATCTTTGCACCAATTGCAAACAATGCACTCTGGTATGTCCGGTGGGAATCAACTTGCAAGACCTGTGGTTCAGCGTGAGGGAAACGCTCGTTGGCAGGGATATTCCGAATTTACTGGTGCTTTCCCCGCTCTCAATATACCGGGGAATGAGAAAGGATGATATTGAAATCACCTGCTACAGCAGACCGATAAGTCAGGCGCGCAAGGCAATAGCCGATGAGTTTGACAGCAGCCGTCAGCCCAGGACAGTTTACGCGCCGCAAGAAGAAAAGGTGCTGGATATGGCAGGAATACATCATCTCGGACAGAATGGCTGCGCCGACTGTTTCAGGTGCATGACCTGCACCAACGCCTGTCCGATAGTCAGGACCCACGAACAGCCGGGTTCCGAGCTCGACCTCCTGCCGCATCAGTTGATGCAGGCTGTGAAGTTGAGATTGTGGGACCTTGTATTCAGTTCCAAAATGCTCTGGGAATGCCTCGGGTGTTACAAATGCCAGGAATACTGCCCAATGGGCGTGCCTGCCACCGATCTGATCTTTGCGCTCAGGAATGTGGCCATTTCGCGCACGTCCAGAAACATCTTTCAAAAAACACTGGAGACTCTATGAGCTTAGTCTTCTTCCCCTGTTGTGTAGCCTCCGCGTTCGTGGACCACGCCCAGATTGCGGCCAGACTGGTTGTAGACAAACTGGGAGTGGAAATCGGGGATGGCGCCGAGTTCAATTGCTGCGGATATCCATACAAGGGGATCGACTTCAAGGCTTTCATCCTCCTGTCGGGAAGAAATCTGGCGCTTGCCGAAAAAGAAGGCGCCGATCTGGTTACGACTTGCGGATGCTGCTATGGCACGACCAAGCAAGTCGAGAGTATTCTCAAACATGACGTTTCGTTGAGCGATTATGTGAACAGCGCTCTAAAAAGGGAGGGATTGGCCTATAAGGGAAAAAGCACGGTCAAGCACCTGGTTGAAGTCCTGCTGGACAATCCGGGAATTCCAAACCTGAAGGCCCGGCTCGACGGGAGCCAGCGCGGCCTGAGGGTAGCCACTCATTATGGCTGCAAACTCCTGCGGCCAAACGACGTTGTCGGGTTTGACAGCCCTTTTTCTCCCAGCAAATTTGATCAGCTCATAGAAGCAACCGGGGCGGTGACTGTTCCATGGTCAGAGAAGCTCGAGTGCTGCGGCGCTCCCTTGATAGGCATTAACGATACTACCTCCCTGCTCTTGGCGAAAAAGAAGCTCGAGAGCGCCAGGCAGGCCAAAGCCGACATCATCTGCACAGCATGCCCCTGTTGTTACCTCCAGTTCGAAAGGACCAGGGAGAGCTTCACCTTCGAGTATGAAAGCGCGCACCGGGTCGTTCTGCCGCGCTTCAAGTTCGAAAGGACCCGGATGGCCCTTAGCTTCGAGTCTGTGAGCGACTTCAATATCCCTTCCCTTGCATATGTCCAACTCATCGGATTGGCTTTGGGGCTTGACGAGAGCGCCCTGGGGGTCGGCGGCATCAAATTTGACGCCGGCCTGCTCCCATGTCATCAGGCTGGCGGAATGCCGTTAGGAGCGGTTTAGACAGCCGGAGGCGCTTCTCGTTTACTGGTCTGTTTTTGTTGCATTGATTGAAACATACAAACTTGGAGGTGACGTATGAGATGCAAAAGCGATGCATTGCGTTGGGTCGAGAAAGCGAGGAATTTTTATAAGTCCAGCGGCAAAAGGATCTCCTTTGCGGAGTTCACGAACCCCCGAGGACCTTTTGTAGAAGACCAGATGTATGTCTACGTTCTTAGCTGCAGGGGAACGATGCTCGCTCACGGTATAAACGAAAAATGGGTCGGCGAGGATTTCATGGACCTCAAGGATGCAGAAGGCAAGTTTTTTATCAAGGAAATTGTTGATACCGCAAATTCCCAGGGCAACGGTTGGGTGGATTACAAGTGGTTCGAGCCATCGACAAGGAAGATGCTGCCCAAAAACGTCTACTTCGAAAAGATCGATGATGTAATCATTTGCAGCGGTATCTACAACTTCAACTCGAACTCGAAGGCGCCGAAGGCATAGATGGGCAGCACAAAGACCGCACGCCATTTTAAGCCGACGCACGAAGCTTGGCTGACTGGTTATGAGAAAGCCGCTCGGTTGTCGAGCGGCTTTCGTTTGACGGCATGGAACCGGGGACATCAGGGATCAGGAGCAGAGCTTGTTCAACTGTAATCGGATTCCAGTTCCAGCCGCAATCTTCAGGAGGACCTAATGAGCCCCAGAAGACAGAGCATAAGAACACGAAAAGACGCGATGAACTGTGTAGACATGGCGGTTGATTTTTATAAAGCCGCTGGCAAGGAGATCGCTTTCGCCGAGTTCACAAATCCCGAAGGACAATTTATCGATGGCGACATGTATATCTACGCATTGAACATGAAAGGAACCATGCTGGCCCATGGTTCCAATGAAGGGTTCGTAGGGCAGGAATGGATCGACGTCAAGGACAGCGGAGGAAAGCCCTTTGTTAAGGAGATCCTCGAGACAGCCGAGCTGAAAGGCAGCGGTTGGGTGGAATACAAATGGTACGACCCGGAAGTCAGAGATACGCTGCCAAAAGCCGTGTATTTTGAGAAGGTGGATGAGGTGGTCATCTGTAGCGGCGTATATCCGAGACAGAGTAAGCGAACGCGAAGAGACGCGATGGACTGGGTGAGCCGGGCGGTAGATTTCTACAATGCTACAGGCAAAGGGATCTCTTTGGCCGAGTTCACAAATCCAAAGGGAGAGTTTGTCGATGGCGAAATGTATATCTTTGCATTTGATTCGAAAGGGACCATGGTGGCGCATGGGGCCAATCGAAGTTTTGTTGGGAAGCAGTGGATTGACGTCAAGGATCCCGACGGAAAGCCATTTGTCAAAGAGATCGTCGATGCCGCCCACCAGAAAGGAAACGGTTGGGTAGAATACTCATGGTACGATCCAGAAATCAAAGAGACGCTGCCAAAAGCCGTGTATTTTGAGAAGGTGGATGACGTGATCATATGCAGCGGCGTCTACAGGCAATGAATAAGGAGTGAGTATTCATGACCGACAGCGATCTGCCAAAGAAAGTAATCGGCGCCGTAATGGTGATCGGAGGCGGGATTGCAGGAATGCAGTCGGCGCTCGATCTTGCTGATTGCGGCTATTACGTCTATCTGGTCGAAAAAGAGCCATCGATCGGCGGCGTGATGGCCCAACTGGACAAGACGTTCCCTACGAACGAATGTGCTATGTGAATTATTTCTCCCAAGCTGGTCGAGGTCGGCCGGCGCATGAACATCGAGCTTCTGACCCTGTCCGAACTTCAGCAAGTTACCGGTGAGCCGGGGAATTTCATGGTAGAGATACTTCAAAAACCCCGCTACATCGACATTTCAAAGTGCACCGGCTGCGGTGAATGCGCCCGTGTATGCCCAGTCGTACGCAAGAACGAGTACGACATGCAGATGAGCGAGCGCCGCGCGGCATTCCGAAAGTACGCCCAAGCCGTACCGGGCGCCTTTTCGATAGAAAAGCGCGGCGCCTCACCGTGCAAGGCGGCCTGCCCGGCGCACATTTCGGTCCAGGGGTATGTGGCTTTGACTGCTCAGGGCAAGTATCGGGAGGCCCTAAAGCTTATCAAGGAAGAAAACCCTCTGCCCGCCATCTGCGGCCGGGTCTGCGACCATCCCTGCGAGACCGACTGCATGCGGGGCAAGCTTGACGAACCGGTTGCGATCGACTCGATCAAGCGTTTCCTGGCCGATCTGGATTTGAGTTCCGAAACCAGGTTCGTCCCGCAGATAAAGGAGAAACGCGGCGAGAAGGTCGCAATCATCGGTTCGGGTCCGGCAGGCTTATCGTGCGCTTATTACCTGGCGATCGAAGGTTACCGGGTGACGGTTTTTGAAAAGCTGCCTGTTCCCGGCGGCATGCTGACCGTTGGCATTCCTTCCTACAGGCTCCCAAAAAACATAATCGAAGCCGAAATCCAGGTCATACGGGATATGGGCGTGGAGTTCAAAACGGGGGTGGAGATAGGCAAAGACTTTACAATCTCCCAACTCAGAGACCAGGGATACAAGGCCTTCTTCATGGGCATAGGCGCTCAGGAATGCAAGGCGCTCGGCATCCCGGGCGAAGAGTTCGAAGGGGTGGTCCCCGGTGTTGAATATTTAAGAGACGTAAATCTGGGCAAAAAGGTCCTTCTGGGCGATCGCGTCGCGGTGATAGGCGGTGGAAACGTTGCGATGGACACAGTGCGAACGGCCCTTCGCAACGGATCGAGCAAGCCTTTTATCGTCTATCGCAGAAGCGAGAAGGAGATGCCCGCCAACGAGGAAGAGATCCACGAGTGCCGCGAAGAAGGCATCGAGATCATGACCCTGACCAACCCCAAGCGAATTATCGGGGAAAACGGGTGGGTGAAGGCGGTTGAATGCGAGAGGATGGAGCTCGGAGAGCCGGATGCAAGCGGACGAAGGCGGCCGGTGGCTATTGTGGGGTCCGAGTTCATCATGGAGGTGGACGCAGTCGTTCCGGCCATCGGCCAGGAATCCGACTGGGCGTGTCTTACCGAAGAGTGCGCCTGCCGGCTTACCGATTGGGGCACGATGACAATTGACCCGCTCACCCAGCAGACCCACGATCCTGACATTTTTGCAGGCGGGGATGCAGTGACCGGCCCCAAGACTGTAATCAAAGCAATTGCCGCGGGCAAACAGGCGGCAATCTCGATTGGCCGATACATACGAGGGGAAGATCTTAGCGCCGGGCGTGAAAAAGAATGGCAAGCGGTCCGGGAAGTCCCGACCGATGGCTATGACACATTACCGCGCGCGCCTATGCCTGTTGTTTCTCCGGAGGTCCGCACCGGCAATTTCGAAGAAGTGCAGCTCGGGTTAACCGAAGAGCAGGTGAAGGCCGAAGCGGCGCGCTGTCTAAGCTGCGGCGTGTGTTCCGAGTGTTACCAGTGCGTGGAAGCCTGCCTGGCGAACGCGGTTTGCCACGAAGCACAGCCCAGGCAGATCGGGGTTAACGTCGGCGCAATCATCGCCGCGCCTGGCTTTCAGCCGTTCGACCCTTCCAAATTCGACACCTACGCCTACTCAAACCTGCCTAATGTGGTGACCTCGATGGAGTTCGAGCGCATCCTTTCGGCTTCAGGCCCCACTCAAGGGCATCTAGTGCGGCCGTCGGACTGCCGGGCGCCCAAAAAGATAGCATGGCTCCAGTGCGTGGGATCGAGGGATATCCACCACTGCGATCATAAGTACTGTTCGGGCGTCTGCTGCATGTACGCCATCAAGGAAGCGGTCATTGCGAAGGAACATTCGGGGGGCGATCTGGATACGGCCGTGTTCTACATGGATATGCGCACTCACGGCAAAGACTTCGAAAGATATTTCAACCGTGCAAAGGACCAGCACGGGGTCCGTTTCATCCGCTCGAGGGTGCACACGGTAGACCCGGCGCCAGGGTTGGATGATCTGGAGATAAATTATGTAACCGAAGATGGCTTCATGAGAGGCGAACGGTTCGACATGGTGGTGCTTTCGGTGGGGTTCGAGTCATCCGCATCGGCCAGAGATCTTGCAAAGCGGCTCGACGTAAAGCTCAACGACAACGGCTTCAGCGAAACCTCCTCCTTTAGCCCCGTATCGAGCAGCAAGCCCGGAATATTTGTCTGCGGGGCTTTCCAGTCGCCCAAAGACATCCCTCAGTCGGTGATGGAGGCGAGCGCCGCGGCGGCTGCGGCGGCAAGTTTGCTCTCAGCGGCCCGGGGCTCTCTGGTAAGTGAGAAGGAGGTCCCACCTCAGGTAAATGTCATTGGCGAGCGGCCGCGCATTGGTGTGTTTGTATGCAACTGCGGCATAAACATCGCGGGGGTCGTAGATGTAAAGGCGGTGCGTGACTACGCAAAGTCGCTGCCCTATGTCGAGTATGTCGCCGACAACCTCTACACGTGCTCCCAGGATACCCAGACTGCAATACGCGGCCTGATAAAGGAGCAGAACCTCAATCGGATCGTCGTTGCGGCCTGCACACCGCGCACTCACGAGGCCATTTTCCAGGAGACAATGGCCGAGGCAGGGCTAAACAAGTACCTGTTCGAAATGGCGAATCTTCGCAACCACGATTCATGGGTGCACAGCGCCTCGCCCGAGCTCGCCACCAGGAAAGCAAAGGACCTCGTTCGGATGGCGGTGGCAAAGGTCGCCCTGCTCGAACCTCTCCAGGAACCCGAGCTCAATGTCAACCAGAAGGCCCTGGTGGTCGGCGGCGGGGTGGCCGGCATGGTTGCCGCCAACGTTATTGCCGACCAGGGCTATCCGGTCTACCTGATCGAGAAGTCGGCCCGGCTGGGCGGTAATGCCGTCAACCTCCGCCAGACTTGGCGCGGAGAATATGTGAGAGCTTATTTGAACGAACTCGTCCGGAGCACTCTAAACCATCCCAAAATACAAGTGCGCCTTTCCTCAGAGGTGATTGCCGTAGACGGTTTTGTCGGTAATTTCAAAACCTCCGTCCGTGAAGGCGATCAAGCCGGTGCGATCGAGCATGGAGTTGTAGTGATAGCTACCGGCGGCCATGAACTGAAGCCGCATGAGTACTGCTACGGGCAGGATGCAAGAATTCTCACCCATAGCGAACTCGACAGGCTTTTTATGGAAGAGGGTCCGGGGCTGAAAAAACTCAAATCGGCGGTATTCATCCAGTGCGTGGGGTCCAGGGAACCCGCACGCCCATATTGCAGCCGTGTCTGCTGCACGCACTCCATCGAGAGCGCGCTGAAGTTGAAAAAGTTTAACCCGGATATGGACGTCTATGTGCTCTACCGTGACATGAGGGCGTACAGTGAGCGCGAAGCGCTCTATTTCGAAGCGAGGCATTCGGGCATAGTGTTCATCCGGTTCTCCTACGAAGATAAACCCCAGGTCGAGATCGGCCTCGGACTCCAGGTCACCGTAATGGACCAGGACTTGCGCAGGCGCATCACGTTAAGCCCGGACCTCATTGCGCTCGCAGCGGCAATTGAGCCTAACGCCAATAAAGAATTGGGGATGTTGTTCAAGATTCCCGTTAACGAGGACGGCTTCTTTATGGAGGCCCACGCAAAGCTTCGCCCTGTGGATTTCGCTACTGACGGGGTCTTTATGTGCGGGCTTGCGCACTACCCCAAGCCGATCGACGAGAGCATCGCGCAGGCCCAGGCCGCAGCCTCCAGAGCTGCAACCATTTTGACGAAGCAGACCATCCATTTTGCCGGAACGGTGGCATATACCTCCGCTCCGGACTGCAGCGCCTGCGGCACATGTGTGAACATTTGCCCGTACTCGGCGCCCGGTTTCAACGAGAAGACCGCAAGGGCGGAAATAAACCCGGCGCTTTGCAAGGGCTGCGGTTTGTGCGCTGCCTCCTGCCGTTCCGGTGCGATAGGGCTTCGCGGCTTTGACAACGCACAGATATTTAGCATGATCGAAAGCGTCTAGAGCAAGCTTACAAGCAGGAGAGAGCTATATGTCCGATTGGGAGCCGAAGATAATCGCCTTTCTGTGCAACTGGTGCTCTTACGGTGCGGCGGACCTTGCCGGAGTAAGCCGTTTGCAGTATCCGCCATATATCAGGATCATCCGTGTGCCCTGCTCGGGCCGGATAAACCCCAAGTTCATCCTCGCAGCTTTAAGGCACGGCGTCGACGGAGTATGGGTTTCCGGGTGCCATCCTGGGGACTGCCACTACATCGAGGGCAATCTGTACGCAAGGCGCAAATTCGCTCTTCTAAAAAGCCAGCTCGAGTACACGGGCATCGCGGAACCCGGCCGATTGCATTTCTCCTGGATTTCATCCGCAGAGGGGACCAAGTTTGCGGAAGTGGCCCGCAGCGTCGTTGAATCGGTAGTTGCGGCCGGACCGGCGCAGCACTTTATAAAAAAGCAAGCTGAGGTGGCATAGATGCAACCGTATAGCGAAAGTATCAGAGAGGCTGCCAAACGGCTGCTGTTGGAAAAACGAGTTGACGCGGTGATCGGGTTCCGACAAGGGACGGTCCCTTTTATGAACGAGCCGTTTTTGGCCAGAAGCCCTGAGCAGGCCGACCAGCTTGTCTGGGACGGAAATTGCGCAATCAACCTGGCGAATTACCTGCCCAAAAGGAACGGTAGCGTCGCCATTGCGGCGAAGGGATGCGACTCACGCAGCATCGTGATTCATTTGGTGGAAAACCAGATCAGGCGCGAGCAGCTCTATGTTCTTGGGATCCCGTGCCAGGGCATGACCGATAAGCGCAAAATAGCTGACCGGCTCAACGGCAGGCAGGTCCTTCAGGCCGTAGAGACCGATGGCAAGGTGCGGGTATCGGGCCGTGATTTCGAGCAGAGCTTCGAGCGCGCCGATCTTCTCCAGGAAAACTGCGCCATCTGCACGCACAAAAACCCGGTGATCTACGACGAACTGCTGGGGCAACTTGTAGAGGAGCAGCAGATCGACCGCTATGAGCAGACCGGCAAAATCGAATCGATGCTGCCTGAACAAAAGCGGCTCTATTTCGAGAAACTGGTCCAACCCTGCATTCGCTGTTACGCGTGCCGCAACGCCTGCCCGGCATGCTACTGTCCCACATGTTTCGTTGATGAATCCAAGCCGCAGTGGCTTGGAAAGACCACCGACCCGACAGACACTCTCACCTTTCATTTCCTTAGGGCATTCCATGTGGCCGGGCGCTGCACCGACTGCGGATCGTGCGAACGGGCATGTCCGGTGGGAATAAGGGTGCGCCTTTTCACCATGGAGCTGGAAAAGCAAGTCAAACAACTCTACGGCTACGAAGCGGGCGTGATCCAGAACGGGCGGCCTCCGCTCGACGCCTTTCGGTCCGACGATCCTGAGCCCTTCCTCGGATAAGTTTGCAGTGTACGGATTGCCGGTCACGGGCAAATAGAGGAGGAACAGTCAATGTCAGATATCTACTATAACGCTAAAGAGAACTTTACAGGGGTGATCGAGCAATTGATGGGCCGCTACCGGGTGTATGCGCCCGTTAAAGAGGGTTGCCACCACCACGGGTTCGCGCCCATCGAGAAAGCAGAGGCGGCGGACCTGGGCTTTAACAATACCCGCCTTTCACCAAAAGGGCTTTTTCACCCCCAGGCCGAACGGATGTTCGAATACAGCCTGGCAAAGGACGACCCGCAGGCCGGAATCGTCAAAGAGGCGCAAAAAGACTTCTCGCCTCGAGTCCTTCTTGGTGTCCGGCCGTGCGACGCAAAAGCCTTTGATCTCGATGACTCCAACTTCAACACCGAAACCATAAAGGATCCCTGGTGGGTTCGAAGACGCGAGACGACGACCATGATAGGCCTTGCCTGCGACTCGCCCTGCTCAACGTGTTTTTGCACCTCGATGGGCAGTGGTCCATATGATACCGCAGGGCTCGATGTGCTGCTGGTGGACGCCGGTGAGGGCTACGCCGCCGAGGTGCTTAACGAAAAGGGCAAAAACACCCTCGCGGTTACCTCCGGCTGGACACCGGTGACCAGCGCCATTTTACCACTGACTCACAAGAAAAAAGCATCGGAGCAGAGCATCGGGATTGCTTTCGATCCCGCTGCAATTGCGAAAAAACAAATGCTCGAGATCTATAACTCACCAGCCTGGGAGGAAGTGCAGTTCGCCTGCATTAATTGCGGCGCCTGTACGTTTGTGTGCCCCACGTGCTGGTGTTTCGACATCCAGGACGAAGTGTGCGGAGACAAAGGCGAGCGGCTGCGCCTGTGGGACTCCTGCATGTTCCCCCTGTTCACGCTTCACGGTTCGGGCCACAATCCCCGCAGCAACAAAACACAGAGGGTGCGCCAGCGCTTCATGCACAAGCTTAAATATTATCAGGACAAGTACAACAGCGGCCCGGCCTGCGTAGGCTGCGGCCGGTGTGTGCAGGCATGTCCGGTTAATATCGACATCAGGCAAGTCGGCCGCCAGATGGCCTCGCAAGGTTGTTCGCAGCCGGCCTGAAGCCGCTTCGCCAATGGAGGAACAAAAGGTGAACAACCCTTACCTGCCCTATCCTGTCCGAATCGATTCGGCAATAACCGAAACCGAAGATCGCAACTTGAAGACATTCAAGCTGGTCTTCCTCAACGCTCAAGACGAGAAAAAGTTCGCATACACCCCCGGCCAGTTCGCAATTCTATCTGTTGCCGGTCTTGGCGAAATTCCAATCGGGATCGCCACCTCGCCGACCGAGCAGGGCTTTATCAAATTCACCGTCAATAAGGTTGGAAAAGTAACCTCGCACCTGCACAATATGAAAGCGGGAGAAATAATGGGGGTCCGCGGCCCGATGGGCAACTGGTATCCGTGGGAACTGCTTGAAGGCAAAAACGTGGTGATCATCGGCGGTGGCTTTGCATTCACCACCCTTCGTTCTTCGATAGTCTACATGATCGATCCGAAAAACCGCTCCAGATTCGGAAAGATTGACGTTGTTTACGGCGCGCGCTCTGCCGGCCTGCTTCTCTACAAGGACGAACTGGCCGAATGGGAAAAACGCTCTGACATAAACATGCATATAACGGTTGACAGCTCGAGCGACGCGAACTGGAAATACAACGTGGGCTTCGTTCCGGCTGTCACCAAGCAAAAGGCCCCAAGCGCCGAAAACGCCTACGCGATCATTTGCGGTCCGCCGATCATGATCAAGTTTACGCTGCCAGTTCTGACTGAGTTGGGATTCCCGCCCGAGCGCATCATCTCGAGCCTGGAGATGCGCATGAAATGCGGGATAGGCATCTGCGGGCGATGCAATATCGGAACCGAATACGTTTGCAGGGACGGTCCGGTATTTACATTGGAGCAACTGGCAGGATTACCTGTCGAGTATTGACCTGAGGGACCCGTCTACAATTCCTGGGCCATCCCTCTGATTTGCTCGTAGCTGAAAACCGGTCCATCCAGGCACACATACTTGGATCCCGTGTTGCAACGCCCGCAAACGCCAATACCGCACTTCATGCGCTTTTCCAGTGTGGTGAGGATCTGGTGGTCTTCGAAGCCCAGTTCCTTGAGTCCGAACAAAACGAACTTGATCATGATCGGAGGGCCGCACACTACTGCGATGCAGTTGTGCGGGGATGGGGATTCTTCGCTGAGAACGGTGGGAACGAACCCCACCCGCTCCTTCCAACCTGGAAATTCGCTGTCGATCGTCAGCACCAGGTTAACGCCGCCTGCTTTCCATTCTTCAAATTCATATGTGTAACAAAGATCCTTAGGCGATCGCGCGCCGTAGAGGACCATGATGTCTCCGTAGTCCCGGCGGTTGTCTATCATGTAGAGAAGCAGGGTGCGAAGCGGCGCCATCCCGATCCCACCGCCAATGAAGAGTATGTCATGGCCCTTCATATCTTCGTACTGGAAGCCGTTGCCAAGCGGAGCGCGCAGGCCGATTTGATCTCCGGCGTTCAACTGGTGGATACGCTGGGTGACTTCGCCGACCCTCATGATGCTGAACTGCAGATAATCCTTTCGCGTGGGAGGAGAATTGATGACGAAGGTGGACTCGCCGACGCCGAATACAGAAAGTTGGCCGACCTGGCCTGGGCGGAAGCTGAATTCGCTCATCTTTTCCTTATCGTCCAGACTGATCCTCAAGGTGCGAATGTTGGCGGTTTCCTGGATGATTTCCTGAACGGTGGCCAATTCGGGCAGATAAGGGTTATTTAAAGATTTATTTACTCTCACAGGCGTTCTCCTTAAGGCGGCCCACGATTTGGCGAATGTCTATGGACACCGGGCAGCTTCGAATACATCGACCACAACCGCTGCATCCGATAAGCCCATCGTATTTTTTGGGGATGTAGCTGAACTTGTGTCCGACACGGTTGCGGTAACGGTTCAGTTTGGAAGGGCGCGGATTGTGGCCGCTGGCTTCCAAAGAATATTGATAAAACATGCACGAATCCCAGGAACGCAAGCGCTCTCCCCGCAGGTTCTCAATTTCGTCAGTTATGGTAAAACAATAGCACGTGGGGCAGACGTGGGTGCAGACACCGCAACTGAGACACTGGGCCGCCATTTCCTGCCAGTAGTCATTCTGTTCGAAACGCTTCCTGAAAGCCTCTGCGCTTCCCGTGAGGTCAAGATCTCCGACTCGACGCTTCGCGACCTCCTCAACAACCTGCATCGCCTGCGCTTCCTGATGTTGCGTTGGAGCATCTCCCAAGGAATCGAGGAGAGACTGAGCTTTTTGAGTTAATGCTTCCACTACGTAGCCGCCATCAACCGGGATTATCCTGAAATCGCTTCCCTCCGTATCCGCAGGTCCGCTGCCAACAGAAGAACAAAAGCACGCCGCATCCTCCTGCAGGCATACCAATGTGGCGAAAAGAGTGTTCCGGCGGCGTTCAAGATAGTATGGGTCCACATAAGGGCCGTTGGTGAAGACCCGGTCGAGTGTCAGGAAAGCTCTGACGTCGCAGGGGTGTGCTCCGAATACAAGGGCGGGGCGGACCTCCGACTTATCATCCAGGCTGACAGAGACTTTCAAAGGATCCTGCGGATCTTTCCGGTGCTCGAAACGTAACAGTGTTTCCACTTGCGGAAGGAGAATCTTCTTCGGCGGCAGGGTGCTCTGCCGGTCCAGTATGGCGACCATACCCGCATGGCGCCGCACAAATCCTGTCAGCTCTCTATTGTTGGTTTGCAACGACGCAGGTATCCAAAGATCAATCTTCTCAGAGAGCTTATCGAGGACCAACGTCAAACGGTCTAGCGCGATGAATATTTTCCCGGCCATCAGGTTACCTCTTTCGCATTCAGAGCTATATATCCGAAGCCTCTTAAGTAAAGCCCGGGACCGCTAGACGCCAGTCTCACCAGGGTTGAAAGTGAGCAGTGGCGGAATGGCGGTCGGATCGAGACCTGCCACATAGCCCAACATCTCTTCCATGATTTTGTTGAGCTTTTCCTTCATCAGGGTCACGGGGATTTCCATGGGGCAGACGCGTTCGCATTCACCGCACTCAGTGCATCTGCCAGCCAGGTGCATGGCATGAATGAAATGGAACAGGAATTTTTCCGGAATTCCCATGCGCTGTGTGAGCCACTTTGGATCTCGAGTTTCCGCGATGCAGCGCTCCTGGCAAACGCACAGAGGACAGGCGTTTCGACAAGCATAGCACCGCATACACCGGTCGAGTTCCGCTTGCCAGAATGCCAACCTTTCTTCCAGAGGCCTTTTCTCCAATGCGTCCACGTCCCGGTATAGATCCTCCGGCTTTATGCGGGATACAGTCGGCTCGCCGACCATCACGTCGTAAACAACCGGATTCGGATGGATGCATCGAAGGCATTTGCGGGTAAGAACGTCTTCCAGGTCGAAATTATGACTTCCTCCCGCATCGTCAACGATCAGCCGGTTATCTTCCACCCTGGCTGATTTGACATACGAGAGCCGCACTTGCCTCATGACTTTGCGCCAGTCCACCGTTCCACGGCAGGGAATGCCGAAGATGCGAAGCCTGTCGCGGGTTACGAACTTTTCCTGAATGAGCGCCACCAGCGATCTGCTGTCACAGCCTTTGACGCAAATGCCGATTTGCTTATTTTTGTCTGCAGGTTGCAGAGCGGGAGGCTTCACGAGGTAACCCGTCAGGTTCTGAGCGCAGAATGGGCTCCAGATAAGCCTGGGTATGGATTCGGCGCTACGAATGAAGATGGGTCTCGTGTGGAGCGGATCTTCGCCTGCCGCCCAGCCGATCATGGTGTCAAGTTCAGGCAGAGCTTCTTCCACCAATTTGTGTAACTGCATTGTATCGGTTTCTATCACTGCTTTTTCCAGTCTCTGGAGTTACCGGCTGTTTTGATGCGGTCCGGCCTGTAGACAGATATTCAGGGTTTGGGCGTCTGTTTTTGCCCATCCAATGGTTTGAGGTTTTCGCCGGGCTGCCTGCGCACTCCGGGATTGGGACCCAACCGATGGATCTGCTGGGAAAATTCAGTCACAACCTGCTGCCAGCGCTGGCCTTCGGATGCCGATACCCAGGTATAGTGGAACCTGCGCGCGTCAATACCCATGAAAGACAGGAAACTCTTCAGCACCTCCAGACGGCGGCGTGCATACAAATTGCCGACGGCATAGTGACAATCCTTGGGGTGGCAGCCGGAGACGAGCACGCCGTCCACGCCATAGATTAGTGATTTGACGACAAACAGAGGGTCCATGCGCCCTGTGCAGGGAATGCGCACGATCCGCAGGTCCGTAGGCTGCTTGAAGCGGCACACGCCCGCAGTGTCAGCGCCCCCGTAAGAGCACCAGTTACACAGAAAGCCTGCTATTTTTATCCCCTGTTCCGCAGCTTCAGCGGGAGCCGCGATGGAGTAGGGATTGGAGTCTGTCATCACTTGTTTCCTTTTCTAAGTTTAAGCCTCACGCAGCTTTGCCTGGGCCAGATTCACTCTGTGTCAGGCGCAAAGCTCATTTACTTCAGCAAGGATCTGGTTGTCCGTAGCGTGCTGCAACTGGATCGCTTTGGACGGGCAGGTGGCGTTGCACAAGCCGCAGCCCTGGCACACCGTGGGCAGCACTTCGGCTTTGAGGATATCGCCCCTTAGTTCCTTCAATTTGATGGCTCCGAACGGACAAACCTGAATGCACTTTGAGCAGGCAATGCAGACTCGTTCGTTGACCAAAGCCACTTGTGGGTTAGTTTCGATGGTGTCGCGCGAGAAAAGGGCCTGCACCTTGGAGGCCGCAGCGCTCCCCTGTGCTACTGAAGAGGGAATATCTTTGGGCCCCTGGCACGCTCCAGCGAGGTAAACCCCTGCGGTGTTGGTCTCGACAGGGCGCAGCTTGGGATGACTTTCCATATAGAAGCCGTACTGGTCGTAGGAGATGCGAAGCTTCTCGGCCAGATCACTTGCGCCTGCGGAAGCCTCGATCCCCGTGGCAAGCACCACCAGGTCCGCTTCCACCTCCACCTGAACCCCGAGCAGAGTATCGGCCCCCTGCACCACCATACGATTCCCACGAGGATAGACCTTGCCCACCCGGCCGCGAATGTATTGCACCCCGTATTCTTCCTGGGCCCTACGCACGAACTCATCGTAGTTCTTGCCAGGGGCCCGGATATCCATATAGAAAACGTAAGAGTTGGATTCCGGCAGGTGATCGCGTGTCAGGATAGCCTGCTTGGCGATGTACATGCAGCAGACTCCTGAACAGTAAGGGCGTCCCACCGAGGGGTCGCGCGAGCCTACACAGGCGATAAAGACGATGTCTTTGGGCTCCCTGCCGTCCGACGGGCGACGGATGTGTCCCCCGAACGGCCCCGAAGCACTCAGGATGCGCTCGTACTGGAGACCGGAAATAACGTCCGGGTAGCGGCCTGCGCCGTATTCTCCGTAAATCGAGTGGTCGAAAAGATCGTAGCCCGTCGCCACGATGATAGCCCCCACCTCCTCGGTAACGATTTCATCCTTCATATCGAAGTTGATGGCCTTGACCGGGCATATCTTCGAGCAGACCCCGCACTTGCCCCTGGTGAAACGGCGACAATGCAAAGGATCAATGCTGGCTTTCCTCGGGATGGCCTGAGGAAAAGGAATATTGATGGCTTTTGTGGCGCCCAGACCCTCATTGAAAGCGTCAGGGGCCTTTGCAGACGGGCATTTCTCCATGCAAAGGCCACAGCCGGTGCAGGTTTGCCAATCTACATAGGTTGCCTTCTTTCTGATTTGGACGGTGAAATTGCCTATGTATCCATTGATGGATTCGATCTCGCTGGCGGCGTACAGGGTGATGTTTTCCTTTTGCGAAACGTCCACCATTTTAGGACCGAGGATGCATGACGAGCAGTCGATAGTTGGAAAAGTTTTATCGAGCTTAGCCATCTTGCCGCCTATGGATGGCCTCTTTTCAACCATCACTACGTCCAGATCGCCTTCGGCGCAGTCCAAAGCCGCCTGGATACCGGCTATCCCGCCTCCGATAACCAGCACCCGCTTGTTGACCGGCATCTTCAATGGAATGAGCGGCTGATTGAAACGCAGCTTGGCCACGGCCATGCGAACCAAGTCCACGGCTTTGCGAGTGTTGGACACACGGTCATTTCCGATCCACGACACATGCTCGCGGATATTGGCCATCTCGAACATATATCTGTTCAGACCCGCTTGGGCGACAGCGCGACGGAATGTGGGTTCATGCATTCTGGGCGAGCATGCGGCAACGACCACCCCTTGCAGATTGTGCTCGCGAACGGCTCGCTGGATCTCCTGCTGGCCCGGCTCGGAGCACGTGTACATATAGCTTGTGGCGTAGGCCACATCCGCAAAGGTCATTGCCTCGCGGGCAACCGCTTCCGTATCCACCGTCCCCGCAATATTGGTTCCACATTGACACACAAACACGCCAATACGCATATGTCTCCTATCCTCAATCCTGCATTGCCCGCACCGACTTTGGGAAATCCACCGCAAAGATGCAGAGAAGCATTATTAGGCTGACCATTGCATTGCTTAGCGAACTCTTCATCATCGCGGTGTGAGATTTGCCCGATTTGTTCCGGCGGATTTTAAGGCGACCGACTAATGTGGGACTCCTCGTATGATAGACTTATATAGTAGCCTACCGAAAAAAAATAACCACTCTGCGTCGTGTGAGCGCGTAGCGGGCAGGCCGACCGCGCTACACGCCTATCTGGCGCATTGGGCGTTCGCGGGAGGCCTGGTCCCCCGCTCCTTCAAGATTCTGAAGCAGGCAGTCTGGGTTTACGAATAGTTTATCAATTCCCAGCACTTTCGGATCGATTCCCAGCGCAAGCCCGATCACCTGCGAAATGTATAGGACCGAAAGATTGAAAGTGCGCTTACAGTGGCGATTTACCTGATCCTGGCGCAGATCGAGGTTCTGTTGGCACAGGGGACAGGCTACTACAATGGCTTCGGCGCCCAGGCTGGCGGCCATGTCCAGGATTCGACCGCTCAACTTGCCGACGATATCGTTGCGGGTGACCCCGTAGGTGGCCCCACAGCACTCTGTCTTATATGGAAAGTCCAGAACTGTGGCGCCTGTGGTCTGAATGAGCCGGTCCATAGAGATTGGATTTTCGGGATCATCGAACCGGGCGACCTGCGCAGGCCTCGTGAGCAAGCAGCCGTAGTAGGCGACAACGACGTGTCCGGTCAATGGCCGCCGAATCAGCTTCTGCAACACTTCAACGCCGACTTCTTCATAGAGTAGCTGGAGCAAAGAAACCGTCTTCATGCGCCCGTCGATCTCCATGCCGACCAACTCCTGGAAAGCCTCGCGTTGTTTCGGATGCTCATAGATTTCCTGGGCGCCCTTTAGTGATTTGAGGCATCCCGGACAGGGGGTCATGACCACCTCGCATCCCTGCCGGGCTGCGATGGCCAGGTTGCGGCCGGCTAGAGCGGCTGAAAGGAGTGGATCATAAGAATGGGCAGGCGTGGAACCGCAACAGTTCCAGTCGGGTATTTCGACGAGTTCGACGCCCAGCGCCTCGCACACGGCGCGGGTCGAAAGGTCATATTCGGCGGCCAGCCCTTCGAGGGAACATCCTTTATAGTAGGCTATGCGTTTCACCAGGGTTTCTCTCTTTAAATGTCGGTCTCGGTATTCAACGGCACGATGCTGAGTGGACGGACTTTTTCAACTTTGCAAAAAGATCCGTCATTGCGATGAACTTTAAAGCGTTCAAAGATTTCTGCGATTTTTTTTCGTCCCTTTATCCTGGAGGGTATAAAGGTGAGCTTTCGTTTCATCAGAAGCCTTGGAGCCAGGTCCAGATCATTGAACGGTTTCCATGCCTTGAGGTTGTAAACCGGGAGGAGCCCGGTTTCGAAGACACGCCCGAAGGTTTTCACGGATTTAAGAAACTCATCATAGAAAGTGCGGATATCCGGCTCTGATACCGTCCCTTCCTGGCGCGACATGATGCGCAGGGTCTCCATGATGCGTGTGACGTCGAGATTGACTGGGCAGCGTGTGGTGCATGCCTGGCAGTTTGCGCAAAGCCAGATCGAGCTGGACTTAAGGACAACTTCCTTCTGCCCCAACTGAATAAGGCGCATAATCTGATTCACCGGGTAGTCGTACACGAAGGTGTAGGCGCAACTGGCGATGCAGTTCCCACACTGATAACATTTGCTCACCTTTTGTTCGCTGACTTCTTCCACTCGCCTGATGAAATCAACATCACAGGATTGCTGAATTGACAGGGTTTTCATTCGTTCCATTCTTCTTTATCTCACTCACATGGATGCTCGATCACTTACATGATTGACTAGTTGCTGCTTCCTTCGTAGTCGAAGTCGATGAGCAGTTGCTCATATTCATATTTCAGCCGCTGATATATACGGGCGTTTTCGATCGCGAAAGCGCACTGTTCTGCAAGGGCTGTGGCGAGGTTAATTTCACGCTTGGTGAACGGGGGCCGCTCTCCGGTTAAAATACGCAATACCCCTATGACCTTGCCACGGACTATTAACGGAATTGACAGAAGCTTACGAACGCCTTCTTCGGCGTGCTCGGCCGGATATTGAAGACGTGGGTCGGTAAAGACGTCATCGACCACTACCACCCGTCCGGCCATATTTTCCGCGATACTTCTCTGAGCATCCACGGGTCCCTTGTTAAGGAACTCCTGGCTCAGGCCATGGCTTCGCGCCACGTAAAGATTTTGGGTTTTAGGGTCGAGCAGGCGGACCACGCAGCCCTTCACGCCCAGAACCTCGGTAATTTTTGTGACAACCAGCTCTAAAACTTTACCTATATTGAGGCTTGCGCTGATGGTGGTGCTGATTTCCCGAAAGATCCGTAAATACTCTCGTTCATGCTCGGTGAGTGCGTCCACGCGACGTTTCCACACAATGGACAGGATGCCCTGGCCGGCCAGCGCCTTGGCAAAGCTAAGCTCAGTCTCGGTGAATTCGCGCGGAGCGCCGGCAAAGAGCGCCACCATGGCGATAACCTCCCGCTCCACTTCGACAGGCAGCATGGCGAAGGCTTCAATGCCTTCGATCATCATGAGTTCTCTTTCCCCTGTGGTTTCACCGTTTTGAAGCCTAGGGATGCAGATGGTCTTTCCCGGCAGGTTGGAGCATACGCAATCGGGCGTATCGTCGGGTTTACTCAAGAGGAACTTCTCGGTCAAACCACAGCTCGCAAGCAACTCCACCTGGTCACCCTTGAGATTCTTCATTTTAATGAAGCAGCCTTTGAGAGCCATGGTCTCAGTGATCTTCCCGGCGATAAGGTTCATCACCCAATTGCTGTCAGCCCCGTCACAGAGTAGGCGGCCAACCTCCGCAAACAGCGTCATATAGTCCTTCGAGCGCATTCTATTTTCCTCTTTTTTATTGACGGAAACTCCCGAATGGCCACCAACTTGGTGTTCATCCGCTCCAAACTCGATTGCTGCGGGCACAAAATCCCACATGCCCTCTCGATATACGAGGGTGAAATTAAAATTTGGCGCTCAGAGAGAGGGGAGTTTGCGGAAGGACGCTAATGAGTGAGCTGAGTCAACGTGAACGCTTCATTATATCAACCCAGACGGGCAGGTCAACTCCTGAGCTAAAAAAACTGTGGGCGGGAAAGATTTCGAAACCCCACTCGATAACATGAAACTATTTGGGAGAATCGTGCTCTGCGGCATGATTTCACTATATAATGATGCATCAAATTGAGAAACCCAGAATCGTCTCGAGGGTCCCAACCAGGTCCCTAAGTCGAAAAGGCTTTACAACGTATCCGCTGCCGCCCATTTTCATGGCTGCCTCTTTCAGCATAGGCGTGCTGCACCCGGTCATCATGATAAAGGGCAATCCAGGATACCGGGATGAAACATGGCCCAGCAGATCAAGCCCCGACTCGCCAGGCATTTTGAAATCCGACAGGATCGCATCGCATGCCGAGCGCTCCAGGTAATGTCGGGCCTGAGCCGCACTGTATGCAAGTTCTAACTCAAAACCATGATCCCTCAAATATTCGCTCAGAATTAACAGTAACGCTCTATCGTCGTCGACTATCAGAATCCTGGCCATATTTCCGACTCCTCCTTTCAGAGCAGGCAAGCGCCCCGCTTCCGAACAGGCTGACGTTTTCTCGGAAAAATTGTGCGCCCAATTTCGCAGAACGCTTCGGGCAGATTCTCGGGAGTTCCAAGCCACGAAATCGAAAATAGCGGATTTCTGAAAAATAGAGCAGTAGTAATTTGCTGTATTCTGCCCCAAAACAGAATGTATTTATATGAGCATGGAAATAATTACCCTCACATGATATCCTCTCTCGGTTTGATTTCTTCTCCGCCTCTGGCGTGGTCCGAAATAATGGATGAGGGCGGGTTACAAATTCGTTATCTCACTAAGAAACTGGATACCAGGATATCATAGCGCTATGGATACTTATTATATTGACGGGAAATTTGTCGGCGATGACAGAGCGCTTATCAGCGTAAAAGACATTGTTGTACTACGAAGTTTCGGGGTATTTGACTTTCTGATCACATACAACAAACGCCCCTTTCATTTGGATGAGCACGTACAGAGGCTCGAGAACTCGGCAAGATACATCGGCCTTGAAATCCACCACACAAACTCTGAAATCTGTGAGATCGTCCAGGAGACGGTCAAGAGAAACCACCATCATATGGAATCCGCCATACGTATTGTGTATACCGGCGGAATCAGTTCCGATGGTCTTAACCCTGACGGCCGGGGCATTCTGATGGTGATGGTGACGCCCAGGATCGAGCTTCCGCCGAGGTGGTTTACAGACGGCGTAAAGATAATCACCGTCGATGTGGAAAGGTTCTTACCATCCGCCAAGAGCACATCTTATTTATCGGCTGTGCACGCGATACAACAAGCGAAGAAGCAGAAAGCCATCGAGGCGGTCTACGTGGATCGCAATAACCGTATTCTGGAGGGCGCCACTACCAATATTTTCTTTTTTAAGAAAAACAGACTCGTCACTTCCCATCGGGACATATTACCCGGCATCACCCGCAGCATCATAATCGAGCTTGCAAAAGACTTCTACGGCGTGGAAACCAGGGATATCGACAGTTCCGAATTATACGACATGGAAGAGGTGTTTCTAACCGGTTCCAACAAGGAAGTGGCGCCAATTGTCAAGGTGAACGATCTGCAAATCGGCAATGGCCGTGTTGGTGAGCATACCCGGAGAATCATGCAGCTATTTCGGGATTACACGAATTCCTACGGCCAGGGGAAACATAGGCTGCAGCTCCCAGCCATCTGCACTCAAACAGGCTTCGCCTGATTGGATGCCGTCTTGCAAATGCATACGCTCAATACATCCGCAGACTCGATGGTGAAATCAGACCTGCAAAGCGAGATGACCTCTTTGAGAAATAATATCGCGCAGGCGGTTGACAGACTGGAAGCCCGAACCGAGCGGCTTTTGTCCTGGCGCTTTATTCAAGTAATAAACTGCCGGATGAACCTTGCCGCCTCAGCTTTGCCCCGATAGACCCCGTAGTGGCCTTCGCAGAGGATATCCGCCCCGATTGCGAGCAGCATCCTGAGGCTTTCTTTGTAATCCTTGAGGTTGGAAAGAAAGCTTGGATCGAGCGGACCGTGAACGTCTTGGGCGAAAAGGACTTTCAGTCCGTCCGATTCGGTTAGATACACAACCGAGCCAGGCGAATGCCCGGGTGCGTGCACGACATCGATTTTCCTGCCGCCGAGCAGGATCTCATCGCCCGAACCGGTAAGCTTTCTGTCCACCCTAAAAGACTTTAGCTTTGCTCCGTACCAGTTTGCCGCCGTCACGCGGTTGTCGCCTGCCTCAAGAAAGGGGGTATCCAGTTCATGTGCGGCGATATCGAGTCCGATACGCCGTTTCAAATCGGCTGCCCCGCCAGTGTGATCGTAATGGCAGTGCGTGAGCAGCAGGTATTTTACCCGCTGCGGATCGGCCCCGCATTTCCTGATGTTTACGAAAAGCCTATCAGTCGCCAGGCCGCATCCGGCATCCACCAGGGCGGATTCCTCCCCGAATTTTATGAGGTATATGGCTGCATCTTCCGGCGAGGTGAGACGCCCGCCGCCCACCTCGAAAATCTCGCTCGTGATTTCCATGGCTTAAAATTCCTTACAGGAGAACTTGCGTGCGGGAACCTCAAAGAACCGATCTGAAATACTTTCTCTTCTCAAGGTGTTGCCTATGGCGATCCGTACGGATCATGACGAAGTGATGGGGCTAATGGAAGCTCATAGCCTCATGGGAAAGGACCTGGGCTACATTGATATGCACTTGCTTGCTTCGGCCCTCTTGACAGATGTCCCGCTATGGACTCTGGCTCGAAAACTTGACGAGACAGCTTCAAAACTGAAGAAAAAGCATTTCTCCTCCCGCCTCTGATCGTTCGGCGAGATCAGGGAGCAGAGAGCAAAAGCTTTCCGCTTCACGCCTTATACTCATGGCCTTCCGGAAGAGAGTGCGGCATCGCAGTCCATGGGCGGAGAGACATGTGCTCTTGCGATGCTGCGAACGATCATCGTAGAAATGTAGGCTGCGCCGAAACCGTTGTCGATGTTCACTACGGCAATATTTGGCGAGCATGTATTCAGCATTCCCAGCAATGCCGCCACTCCTCCGAACGACGCGCCGTAACCCACGCTAGTGGGGACTGCGATTACGGGGACGCCCACCAGCCCTCCCACTACGCTCGGTAAAGCTCCTTCCATGCCTGCGCAAACAATCGCTACCTGCACCTGTTGCAAGGCCTCTAATTGGGCGAGCAACCGGTGCAGTCCCGCAACACCCACGTCGTAGATACGCTCCACCTGTGTTCCCAGGGACTCGGCTGTGACTGCAGCCTCTTCGGCCACCGGGATGTCGCTCGTACCGGCGCAGATGACCGCAACCGGCCCGTATTTTACATTTCGTACTTCCTGACGCAGTGTAATGATTCTGGCTTCCGCATGATACTCTGCCTTCGGAACCACTTCCCGCACTGCGTCAAAGCTCCCTTGATCCGCGCGTGTGGCCAGAACATCACTGCCACTGCTCGCCATCCGCAGAAAAATCTCCGCCACCTGGGCGTGCGTCTTGCCTGCAGCAAAGATCACCTCTGGCAATCCCAGACGCAGGGACCGGTGATGATCGATTTTGGCAAATTCAACATCTTTAAAGGGCAGATCCGCAAGCCGCCCGAGTGCGTTCTCCGGGCTGATCCCGCCTTGTTGAACATCCTTCAACAGCGCAAAAATCGTCTCCTTTGTCATCCCCGCACCTTGGCTTCCGCCATCGCAGCCACCGCCGCCGCCATCACCTGCTTGACTGGAACGCCGTGTTCCTCAGCGGCCTTGCGGCAATCCTCATATTCCGGCATTGCGTTCATCTCCACTCCATTCCACAGTCCCAGCTTCACGCGGATGGTTCCGAACGCCATCTGCGTTTCCACGAACCTCCGCTCCAACACTACACGTTTCTCCTCGCGCACCCTAATGCCCAGCGTGCTTGTTTCCCGGAACAACAGTTCTTCAAAAGCCCCGGCATCTTTGCGTTCGCATAACACTATCAGCAGACTGCCTACACGGCCTTTTTTCATTGTCACCGGAATGCACATTACATCCAGCGCGCCCCTCGCTATGGCCAGTTCCATGGTGCGGGCCACTACCTGCGGGCTCAGGTCGTCCACCGCACATTCCAGAACGGTGATCGTCTCTTCCAAAAACTGCGTCGCGCTTTCTGCATCACCAATGCTGAGCCGCAACACATTTGGGAACCGCGCCGGATTCCGTTTGCCGGCGCCATAGCCGATCGAATGAGATCGCATTGCCGGAGCATCCCCGAAGCTGCACCCGAGAGCTCTGAGCAGGGCTGCTCCAGTGGGCGTCGTCAACTCCATCCGTAGCCCCGAGGAATAAGTAGGCATGCCTTTCAGGAGTTCGGCGGTCGCCGGAGCGGGTGCCGGAAACCTGCCGTGGGCGCACTCCACAAATCCACCGCCGACATTGATAGGAGAACAGACCCACCGGTCCACTTGCAGCGAACAAAGTCCTACCGCACTACACACAATGTCGGCAACCGTATCCACCGCTCCCACTTCGTGGAATTGAACCTTTTCCACCGGGACATTGTGAATCTGCGCTTCCGCTCGCGCCAGCAATTCAAAGGTTCGCAGGGCCAGACCCTTCGCGTCTTCCGGCAGCGCAGCCTGTTCTATTAACGTGCGGATGTTGGCCCAGTCTCTTCCATGCACATGGCCATGTCCATGCGCTTCATGATGGTGTTTATGATCCGGCTCCTCATGAGAATGGCCGTGCCCGTGCTCTTCATGATGGTGTTTATGATCCGACTCCTCATGAGAATGGTCGTGCCCATGCTCTGCGTGGGCGTGAGTCGTCACATCCGGCTGCGGAGCATCCGCAGGTACGCCATCCACAAGCACATCTACTTTCGTGGACTGAATGCCGCTGCGGTTGACCCGCTCTATATGCAGTTCCGCTCCCAAGTCCAGCGCCCTTAATGTTGACATCAGAAGCTCGACGGATACTCCTGCGTCGGCCAGCGCTCCCAGAAGCATGTCTCCGCTGATGCCAGCGAAGCATTCCAGATATCCAATTTTCATTTGTCAGTCCTTTGGCGCGTGAGCTGCCGCGCCAGCCTTTCTGTCATATTTTGCGCAACGTCCTGCCAGAACTTCCGCAGGCAAAATTGCATTCCTTCAACCAGAGTCATCGCCTTCGCAACCCACCGCCACATAAACAAACCTGTGCCACGCACAGCCGCGCCAATGGCCTCGAACATCTTGATCGGGAAGAAACCGGCATTTTCGATCAGGACATCAATCATTCCGAGTGGTTCCGAGGGCTGGCAACCTTGGACAGCGCCGCCTGCTACTGTTTTCCGGCAGCGTCAACCAAAGAAGCGACCGGCAGGATGGCATTCATGGAGCCGGAACGAAAACCTTCGAGGTCGAGGGTAACGTACGTGAATCCGATAGACTTGAAGATGCTGACCAGCTTTTCCGCCATTTCCAGCGACATTGCGCGCGGCAGCTCCGCCCGTGCAATCTCGATGCGGGCGATCTCGCCATGGTGTCGCACCCGGAACTGCTGGAACCCCAGGTCGCGCAATGCATCTTCGGCAGTCTCGATTTGCCTGAGAACCTCTACAGACACTTCCCGTCCGTATTCAATGCGCGAAGCCAGACACGCAGAAGCCGGCTTGTTCCAGACTCGAAGCCCCGCAGCGTGCGCCAGATCGCGGATGTCCTGTTTCGACAGGCCGGCCTCCAGCAGTGGCGCTTTCACACCATGCGCAATGGCTGCCTGTTGGCCGGGACGATAGTCGCCTTGATCGTCAGTGTTGACGCCGTAAGCAATCGACTCGAAACGGCCCTCTTTCCGAAAGGAGTCGAGAGCGATGAACAACTCCTCCTTACAATGAAAGCACCGCATACAATCGTTTCGTACATACTCGGGCCGTTGCATCTCACCGGTGGAAATCCGGCGCAACGGGATGCCGTACTCTTTGCAAAAAGCGATAGCGTCCAGCAGTTGCGCGCGCGCCAGACTGGGCGAGTCGCTGATGACGGCCAGCATTCTCTCTGGAATCACCTGATGCGCTGCCCAGGCGAGAAACGCTGAATCAACGCCTCCTGAATACGCGACCAATAGACTTCCTAAAGAGCGCAGCTCATGGTTGAGCTTATTCAGCTTCGCCTGGAGTTCATTATTCACTTCGATTGCGACAGACATAGCTCCTCTTTGCAGTGCCTGGGTTTTGAAGCGCCGCCTCGATGGCGAATGCTTCGACGTAGCCAATGAGACCAAGGTCTATCCACCCGGTCTTTACCGGACCCGTCAACCTACACTTTCCCGTCTGTACTTCTTGAGTCGCCGGTACAGAGTGCTCCGCGATATGCCGAGCGACCTGGCCGCCTGCTGCCGTTCCCCGTACTGGCGAACGGCATCCAGAATCGCCTCTTTCTCGACCTCCTCGATGTTCGATGGCCTGTAATCGCGGGGAAACTTATCGGCCGGCATGTGTGATTCGGCGTGCAGGAAGTCGGGCAGGTGTTGTTCCTCGATAATGTCTCCATCAACGAGGCTGATAGCACGCTCCACGACATTTTCCAACTGGCGGACATTGCCGGGCCAGTGGTAGCTGCACAAACGTTTCAAGACTGGAAGCGAAACACCGCCCACAGATTTGCCAAACCGCGTCGAAATGCCGGCTACAAGATAGTCGATCAACAGTGTGATGTCCCCGATTCTCTCGCGCAAGGGCGGGATGTGAATCTCGAACACATTAAGGCGGTAAAACAGGTCCTGGCGAAAGTTGCCTTTGGAAACTTCGACGGCCAGGTCTTTGCTGGTTGCCGCAATCACCCGAACATTGATCGGTATCGAACGAAGTCCACCGATCCTCACCACGGATCGCTCCTGCAATACCCTCAGCAACACTGTCTGGATGTTGAGCGGCATCTCCCCTATTTCATCGAGGAAAATGGTTCCATCGTTTGCAAGCTCAAACTTACCCGGACGTCCATTTCTGCTCGCGCCGGTAAAGGACCCGCCCTCGTAGCCAAACAATTCGCTCTCGATGAGTGTTTCGGGAATCGCAGCGCAGTTCAAAGCTACAAAGGGCTGGCCGGCAAGGCTGGCGTTATGAATAGCCTGAGCGAAGAGTTCCTTCCCTGTTCCGCTCTCCCCCTGAATCATCACCGTATGCATGTTTCGGGCTGCAACGCGCGCAAGATGGATTGCCCTTTGCATCGCCGAGCTTGCTCCAATAATGTGCGCAAAGGTGAATCTGGCTTCGGCGCCGGTGATTTGATTCACCACCCTTTGCAGCTTTTTCATCTCCTTCAGGGTGGCGACCGCCCCGACCACCTGGCCATTGTCGAGAAAGATGGGCGTGGCGCTGACGTGACAGTGAATATAACCGCGCCTGGTCTCCATAGCGGTTTCTATGTCGGTCACCGGCTTACCGCCGGCTAAAACTTTTTTCAACAGCGACTGCTTGCCAACAAACTCCTGAATGTCTTTCCCCCGGGCGAGCAAGGGGTCCGCGGCCAAAATATTGGCTGCCTCCGAATTGATTTCCTTGATTAATCCATTGGAATCAATGGCTACAATGCCATCTGAGATCGAATTAATTACCGTCCTCAGGTATTGGTTGGCCAGCCAGATCTGCCGATGGTCCTCCTCGATGCGTATCTGATTCGTGATCGCTTTGCTCGCCACAACCACGATGCCCAAGGTGTGAAGGTGAGCTTCCGCCCGGGGTCCGCTCAGGCAGAGAATTCCGAGCAGACCGTTGTCATGATTGAAGATCGGGGCTGCAGAACAGGTCAGATCGTGGTCCTTTTCAAAGTAGTGTTCGCAGCCAACGACCTGGACCGGCAGACCAACCCGGAGGGCAAGTCCTACCGCCCCTGTCGCCGCGTGTTCTTCCCCCCACATTCCACCGGCTCGCAGGTTTCCCTCCAGGCCGACGTCTCTTAATTTTCCGCCCGACAGCATTTCCAGAATCACACCGTCACTGTCGGTGAGCATCGTCAGAAAACCCAAATCTTTCACGAGAGCCTGCAGTTCATCGAGGATCGGCACAGCGACGGTCAACAGGTCCCGGTTTCGCGCCACGCGCTGTTCCAGCTCTTCTCGCTCGACAACTACAACGGGTGGTCCCCGTCTGGGATCATGTCCAAGGGCTCGGCAACGCGTCCAGGACTGGGCAATGAGAGGCGCTACAGCAGGAACACACTCTCCCGTAGCGACAAACCTGTTCCAAGCCTCTTTCTCGTGCATGCTGTCAATCGTACCTGCGCTGCTCATATTGGCAACCTGCAAACGATTGTCGGTCTAAATCATAGGGACGGCCGGAGCGGCCTGATTGCGCCGAATGCACAGAAAACATTCCCCTCCAAAACCGGGCGCTATTTCAACCCGGATTCGGACTGATTGTAGCATCCTGCGCGGTGAGATGGAAGCGCGTGGCTCTTTGGCGCTTCGTTGCCGTGCAACAGTGACTTATACGATAATTTCCGCCCGCGCAGAATGCAAATTGAAACGCCACCGTGCCCTTTGCCCGTTACGGCGCCCTGAAAATCAAGTCCGCCTTACCCTCTAGCTACATCTTTCAGTCCCAGTCGTTCCAAGGTTGAATGGGTGGGAACGCCGGATTCTACGTCCCATTCCATTAATTTATAATATTCACTCTTGGAACGTTCCATATCTGCTCGCAGGTATTTCCTACCTCCTGCGTCTTCCTTTTCGAAGTAAAGGTCATGGAAAATGTCGTCCCCACGGGTTCGGCCATCTCGTGCAGCTATGGCTCTCTCCAATGTGCAAAGCATCTGTCCCTTTCGATAGGATTCCTCCTCACTCATCTCGTCTCCTGTAACTGCAGAGTAGAGGCGAGATTCAAGGCTGGTGTCTCCCACATGATCGGGAGAATTGGAATTGAACAGATAAGGGAAAAGGATGTCACACACAATGTAACTGTCCTTCAGAAGGGAATGTTCATGATACCGCTTTACCACGGGGGGAGCCCATTTCCAGTTCAAACTCTTTCCATCCGGCTGAAAAAATTCCGCCGCTTCTTCTGAACCATAGACAGCCTTCATCACAGGTTTGAGAATAGGGAAGATTTCTTCCGGCACAGCGGTCAGGGCATTCTGCCCGATGGTGAAAGCAGCGCCCCAAATCATAGAGATGTAGCTGTGGGAGACCAGGGCGTCCCGGTTGTCCAGCGCCCACATCAAAGCCAAGGCAGGAACCGCATATCCCGTGGGAAAGCCTCCCAGATAGGCCCAATGCTCACGATAACCGCCGAACTTCCCCGCACGGGGATAATACATCCTAGAGATCTCTTCGGCTTTTCCGCCAAGCGCGGCGGCTGCATGCCGCCCACCGTTGGCGAGAAGGTCCCCAAATCCTTCTCGATTGGCAATTTTTTGAAGAAGTACGGAGATGAACTTCCAGGAACCGATTTCGTTAAGAGGAAGCCCAGTCTCTTGCTCTGAAATCAGCTTCTCATGATAACAGTCCGCAAGCCAGGGGATGATGGCCATCAACTCATAGGAGTTGATTCCGTAAATGTCAGCTAATTTGGCAGCCTGCCAGGTGATTTTGCTATAGCCTTTTTCAGGTTCATTGACCATGGACTCGAGATACATGTAGGACTGGGCGCACAAGGCTACGCCGGAGGTGATGTCTGGTCCCTTTACCCGTGAGCGGCAAGCGACAGGGCAGGAGAAACAGCCATCAGGAGTTTGTGAATAACCCGAGGAAGGGTCCTTACAGAGATCGATAAGCTCGCCGTCAAGAAGCGTAAGGCCTCCTCGGCCATAGCCACCGCCCCATATATTGTATTTAAAATTTTTTTCTTCCGGCTGAAAAGGATCCCCTTTTAAAGATTTCCGCGCAAAGAGTCTGTGGATGTCATAGGTGAGCTGCATCAGTTCTTTTGGCCTTGCCACAGTCACACTTCCCGTGCCCCGAACCGCAATGGCCTTCAAGTTTTTCGAGCCCATCACACCACCAAATCCTCCCTGGCCCGCCGCATCCCCAGTGTCCGTGAGAATGCATGCGATGCGGCTTCGATTCTCTCCAGCCTTTCCTATAACCATGATTCTCGTCTTATCGCCATGCAGCTTCCAGATCATCTGTTGGGTCTGATAGGTGTCAAGGCCCCACAAATCGACGGCGTCAAGGATTTCAGCCTTCTGATCAGTAATCCAAAGGTAGACAGGCTTCGAGGCTCTTCCCTGGATAATGATGGCATCGTATCCAGCCCATTTTAGTTCAGGAGCGAAGTGTCCTCCAACGCCTGAACGAACAAAAGATTCAGTGGGGCCAGTCTGTGGAGATTTCCCCACAACCATGAGCCGGCCCGACGAGGGCGCCAGAGTCCCCCCCAAGGGACCTGTAGCAAAGACCAGCCGATTTTCAGGGTCGAATGCCCCAACCTCCGAAGGCGTCTCATCCCAGCAGATCTTTGCCCCAAGTCCACGACCTCCCAGAAATTTGGGTACATAGTCAAAGGTTGAAACCTCGGAAATTTTACTATTGGTCAGGTCAACCCTGAGAATTTTTCCAACCCATCCACCAAAAGTAGCCATCTCAGTCCTCTTTGATAACGGGATAACCCACGAGCAGTCCCTCTTCCGAACGCTCGACGCGTAAAACACCCATGGGGCAAAACTTCACACATTGAGGGTCCCCGAAGCAAAGGTGGCATTTGATCGATTGTTGCTTTTGCACATCGAATTTTGGCCTGGGGGGCCGGAAATATTGCTGACAAGCCTCGATACATTGCTGACAGCCGATACACAGGCTGTCATCAATGATTCGAGTAAAGGCGCCGCTCCTCTTCTCCACCTGCAGAGCCCCTACCGGGCAAACCTTCAAACAGGGAGGATCGCTGCACTGATAGCATACCCTAGGCCCGTAGTCCCCTTCAATGTACTTTTTTTCGATGGAAAGCCGTGCTAGTGAAGAGGTGTTCCGGCCTTCGCAGTTAAGGTTGGAACAGACCATTTCGCAAACACGGCATCCGGAACAGAGAGTCTTATCAACAAAAATGGCCATCTTAGCTAAAGCCACCTCTTGACCGTTGGGAAGGGTGGAAGCCCAAAGCAGGTCCCCAAAGGCGACGACCTCACCCAGGGCTACGGCGCCAAGAGTAAGGCCCTTCAGAAAATTACGGCGGTCAACTTCCTTGGCCATTTACATTCTTCCCTATCTGAGAACTAAGACCGAATCATTCTGCTTCGGTGATTGGAGTTGAGTAGCAGGAGGCGAGAAAAAAGGCCTCGCGGAGATCGGACCGGCAGATTCGTCGGTTTCTTTAACAACCAGCTTGTAATATAACTTTGCTTCACTTCCCATGCTTTTATCAACATATTCATAAGCGCTCTTGCCGGGGACAAGATTGACCACTTCCACTTCCTTATAAGGACCTTCCTCAAAGGTGTCGGCCCTTAGAATCTGTAATGACAGTTGGTTTTTCAGAGCATCACTCGTCTTCCAGGTCAATTTGGCTGCCCGGTACATGGCCTGGACCTTGAAATCCGTAATGGTTGGATCTGCAGACATGGTTACTTGTGGGACAAGAAGGGTGATAGAAAACAACAGGGCGATAAAAAACATTGCATATCTGGTCATAAACATTTCTCCGTGTTTTTTCCCTGGATTAAAAACTCCCCCCCTCCCCGAGATCGGAGAAGCGGGGGAGTAGTAGTTATATCCCTAGATTGAGCGATTCTTCAAGACCCCACAGCAACATTTATACCCTTACAGATGCAGGAGGCTGGGCGCTCCTTTTCCAGAGCTCAATTTAGGATACGATTTGATAGAAAATTAACCCAAAATCAACTTGATGTCATCCTGCTTCTTTGCATATCCAACACCGAGTTTTACTGCCTGGGCGACCTGCTTCTGATTCCAGGCATACATGCCAATCTTGTTGGCCGCCATGTTCGGGTACCACTCCTGAAGGGTCCTGATGCCTATGACATCATTGGCCACCTGGTCACCGGAGACAACGATCACACCGGGTTTGACTTCCTCGCCATGGGAAGGACCGCCGCTGATGAAGGACCTTCTTCCATCCATGATGATCAGGTCCGGCCGGAAAGGCAGGTTGATTTCCGCAGCCTGCTCGGCAACGAAGATATGGTTGAAGTTATGAAGATGCGCGCCTCGGTCGGCACGATGCAAAATCCCAACGGATAGCTTCAAGCTCTGGGTAATTCCCCCGAGGAAATGGGTCTTCATCACCGGGGTATAAATGACCTTGTCGTAATTTCTGAGGTCCGCCGGATAGGCCACGGTTCCATCGCCACCACCCATCCTGCCCAGGTATTCGGCCTTGGCGTTGCGGATGTTCATCCATTTTTCATTTTCCCAGGTCTTGACAGGGGTGCCGGTTTCTTTGCCTATCGCATCGTACCCCATCAAACCGATTACCCGCTCTGTCGGCCCCCAGGGTCCGCAGGTATCGGCTACGGTCAGGTTGGTGTAGCCTGCGTCTTTTAGGACGGTAATCAGAGCTTTCAGAAATGCCGGGTCTGTCCCCCCCCCAGGCCATTGATCCCCGGTGTTCATATTGGGCTTGATGAGAATTTTATCTGTTTTTTTGAGGGATTTGTCAAACCCTCCAACGAGCTTCATGGCCTTCTTAATATCTCCGGTCAGGTCTTTATCCAGTGAGGTAGCCATGATCATCGCGACCAAGGATTTCTCCCCATCAGTGTAATAGTTTGGATGGAGATGAGACCAGTCGACCACAGCTCCTCCATTAATCAAAGTGTCAGCCGGTTTCTCAAAATAATCCTTGGGTAGGGGTGCATTTTTGATAAATTCCCCAAACTGCATCAACTGGGTGTCCCTCATCCTCCAGACACCTGTCTGCCCCGGGTCGTCCATGTCTGCAACCCCATATGCGCGCTTCGCGCCTATCATTCCCACGGCTGCGACGCCTGCCCCGCAATACTTGACCACATTCTCCATAAACTTTCTTCTACTTACCTCTTTAGAGCTCATCTTCCCTTCTCCTCTCTGAAAGTTAAAGATCAATAAGGCCTACCTTCTCCGAAATGAGATTCCGGTTTACGTCCACTTGAGGAGGCGTGCATAGATTTCATTGTGCGAATGAGTTATTTGGAAGTCGATCAAAAGCGCCGTGCAGGAAATGGGCCAACCCCAAGTTGACGCTCCGTGCCGGGAAAACCCTGTCCAGACAGGGCCTTCCACGAAAACAAAGAAAGCAATCATGTGTCAAGTCTCACCAGTTGACACGTGACACGTCAGAATGACACGCCGTGAGACACGCAAGCCCGCGCATCCAAGTATCCACGGTGGAATAAAATGGAGCATTCGAACAGGATGCATTGCACTTAGTCTTTCTTACCATGTCTCTATAACCACCACCGCCGCTCCGTACTGCCCGTCGTCGGTGAGGCTGAGCTGCCAGGAGCGAACGCCTTTGTCCCTGCAATATTGGAGAGCGCGCGGGGTCAGGGAAATCTCCGGTTTGCCGAGCGTGTCATGCCTGATTTCGATATCCTGCCAGAGCACCGGCTTTCTCATCCCCAGCCCGAGCGCTTTTACGAAAGCCTCTTTTGCAGCCCACCGCAATGCCAGGCAAGCGGCGCGCTTTTTCCTTCCCGAACAGAATCGCCTCTCGAATTCGGTGAACACCCGCGTCTCAAACCGCTCGCCCCAACGCTCAAGCAGCTTTTCGAGCCGGTCCACCCTCACCAGGTCTATACCAACACCGTAAATCGACATGATCAGCCAATCAGTTGGAGCATTTCGCGAACGGCCCGATCCATGCCGATCAACACAGCCCGTGCGATTATCGAGTGCCCGATGCTGAACTCCTCTATTTCCGTTATGTTCTTGAGCCAGAGAATATTCTGGTAATCGACCCCGTGTCCGGCATGCACTCCTATGTCCAGTTTCTTCGCCAGCCTTGCTGCGGTAATGAGCCTTTCATACTGTTCCTGGCGGTTCGGAAAAGATTGGGCTTCCGCAAAAGCTCCGGTATGGAGTTCAATGTAATCGGCTTCAAGCCTCTGGGCCGCTTTGATGTGTTTGGCATCCGGTTCTATAAATACGCTGACCGCAATGCCGCTGCCGTGAAGCATCTCTATAACGCGCGCCAGAGGGGTTTCGAAAAGGACGACGTCGAGGCCCCCTTCGGTCGTCAATTCCTGGCGCTTTTCAGGGACCAGGGTCACCACGTCGGGTTTTATCTTCTGGGCGATTTCGACCATCTCCTTCGTTGCCGACATCTCCAGGTTCATCTTAGTTTTGATGGTCTTTCGGAGGACAGTGACATCCCTGTCCTGAATATGGCGACGGTCTTCCCTAAGGTGAACCACTATCCCGTGGGCTCCCGCAAGCTCGGCAAACATTGCTGCGGCAACCGGGTCCGGCTCCGGGGCGAGGCGGGCTTGCCGAATTGTGGCTACATGGTCGACATTGATGGCGAGTCTTGCCAATTTTGCTCCTCTTCATTGCGCTGGTGATGATGTTTAACCGCACAGACGCAAAGATCGTGGAGTTGTCACTCGGATCGGTCATCCGTATCGAAGAACCACTCGAATTCTTCGCCGCTATGGCCAAGCATCGCGAGGAGTTCTTCGGTTTTAAGTTTCATCTCCCTGGCGCCGGCCGGTCCCGCCTCATGGTCAAAACCGAGCAGGTGCAGAACGCCATGAACGAGAAGGAGGTCAACCACCGATTCGAGAGCTGCCCCAGTCTCATCGCTCATGGCCTTGGCGGTCTCCGCTGAAATGACCACGTCACCCAGCATATCGGGGGCGATGTCGCTGAATTCGCCCTCGAGCATCGGAAAGCTGAGCACGTCGGTAGTACGGCCGATCTGGCGGTATTGCCGGTTAAGCATGGCCATTTCGCCGTCATCGACGATCAGGACGCTCAGTTCCGACTCAGTGTATCCCAAGGCGTTTAAGATCCGTTTTGCCGCGTTCTCTATTGGCCCCGGATTTATCTTTATCCTGCTTTGTTTCGCGACTCGGATCAGGGCCATCCATTTTCGCCTTTCCGTTTGTAACCGGATATTCAATTCGCTTGTGATGTATCGTAGCCAGTATCTGGTTGAAATGCTTGGCTATCTGGTGGATGTCCTTGAGGGTAAGCTCGCATTCGTCAAGCTGCCCATCAGTGAATATGCCGTTTATCAACCTGTTTACAAGACCCTGAATCCTGGCTGGAGTAGGTTCTGTAAGGGAGCGGCAGGCCGCTTCCACAACGTCTGCCAGCAATACCAGTCCGGCTTCTTTGGTCTGGGGTTTGGGACCGGGATAGCGGTAGTCATCAGCGTTGATCGGAGGAAGAGGTGAAGGCTTCGCGCTCTGGGCTTTTTCGCGCGCTTCCACCGCCTTGTTGTAGAAAAAGGAGATGAAACTCTTTCCATGGTGCTGGCTGATAATGTTTATGATTTCCTTGCCCAGATGGTGCTGCTTGGCAAGTTCTATCCCGTCCTTCACGTGGGCGATGAGAATGAGGCTGCTCATTGACGGGGCCAGCTTCTCATGCCGGTTTTCGCACTCGAACTGGTTCTCGATGAAGTACAGAGGCTTTTTTATCTTGCCGATGTCATGGTAATAGGCCGCCACTTTGGCTAGAAGGGAATTTGCCCCGATCGAATTTGCCGACGCCTCGACCATGTTGCCCACTATGACGCTGTGATGGTAAGTCCCGGGCGCTTCCACCATAAGCTCCCGCAGGAGCGGCTGATCCATTGTGGCGAGTTCGAGCAGCTTGATGTCGGTCGTGTAGCCGAAGAGCATCTCGGCAAGGGGGGTCAGGCCGGTTGCGAGAATCCCCGCGAAAATACCCCCGGACAGCCCGAAAAATGAGTCGCAGAGGACCTTCAATAATACCCACTGGTCCTGGAGGAACGCGCTTAACACGATCAGAATGACGTTTGTAAAGCCCACGAGCAATCCGGCCTTTATGGAGACCATCCGGTTTCTGCATTCCGAAACGCCATGTGCGGCAACGAAGGCGCCGATCATAAAATAAAAGAACATTGCGAACTCTTTGCCGAAAATCATCCCGGAAAAGAGCGTGACCACCAACGAGAAAATGAGCGAAACCGTAACCCCGAAAAAGATGCAGGCTATCATCGCACCCGCGCTCAAGGGGACGGCATAGATAAAGGTCTTGGTGGAAATGATTCCAGAGCCGTCTCCTATGCTGTCCCCAACCCAAAGCCCCGACCTGGACAGCATCAGCAGAAAAACTAAAAGCATCCCCAGAAACAGGCAGTCGTGCCAGTCCATTCGTATATGGGGAAGGCTCTGCTTTGCAACATGCAACACGACACCGATGCAGACCATGCTGAATGTGAAAATCGCCAGGAAGATAAAAAACCAGGACCTGGCGGATGAGTTCCTTGAATAGTACCTGAGCTTGAGCATCTCCTCACGGCCGATGCTCTGCCCCTCCCGCACCAGCATTTCGTTTCGAGCAATTTTAAGAAAGACAGGCTTAACCGAAGCGTATGCTTCCGCACGTTTTTTTTCGGTGGCTTCCAGATTGAACGTAAGATTCGGCTGTAGAAGGGAGGATACAACCGAAGATATCAGCATCAGTTCTCTGACGTCCCGGCCTGGCTCCAGCGCCTTCATGACGATCATCTTGCGGGCTTCATCGATATCGGGATAGGGAAACGGAGGGAGGATCAGGCTCTCTTCACCGGTCGCCAGTTTGCGGAGCAGAAGGTTTCCGCGTTGCTCGTCGTGACCCCATGCCTTGCTGGCGACAATGCCGCTGTCCATTGTGATCTTTACGAGATTTTGAATCTTTTCCTGAACTTCCAGGCTAAACTGCTGCTCGACGAGACACTTGAAGATGTCACCGTTCAGCGAGCAGCCAAGAAACTCTTCGAAATCCTTTTTCTTGCCCTGGAGCCGGTCCGCATCAGTGGGGACAACTGAGGAGACCTTACCGGAGTCCGTAACGGATTTGCCGGGTTGCCGATCTATTGATTTGAGTGGTTGCTGGCCTGAAGCAACAGAAAGGGCTTCTGATTCGAGGCTGTTCTGAGCCTCACGCATGGCCTTGAACGAGCCCTCCAGTTTGTCGATAAGATTTCTGGTGATCGACTCGTCAAAAACATAGACAATAGGCGACTGACGGATCGCCTCTTCACGTTTCTTTGCCGTCGCCTCTTCATCTTCTATTAAGAAATCATGTTGCGCCTTAATATTGCGATCCGCAATGTCGCCCAGCCGGTAGCGAGGATTCTCGACTATGAATGAAGGACTCACCAGGGTAGCTACGACAATGCTTAAGCTCGCCAGCAGAATCCACTTCCGGCAAAAAAGGTCTTGAAGATTACAGGGAATCAGCCTGTCCAGGAGTTTTGGCCTGGGTTTGCTCCAGCCCTTCTCGGGCTCGCGCTTGTCCTTCTCCATGCTCAGCCTCTCTCGGCGTCCCTGGAGGTGGTCGGACCTTTTCTTGTCTCGACTCTCTCGTAAGCGTCGATTATGTCCTGTACGAGTTTGTGCCTGACCACGTCCCGTTTTGTGAAATAGACCATTCGAATTCCCTGAACCTCCTGGAGCAGTTCGATTGCTTCCACCAGCCCCGAAGGTTTGTTCTCGGGCAGATCTATTTGAGTTATATCGCCGGTTATGACCGCCTTGGAACCAAGACCAAGCCGCGTCAGAAACATTTTCATCTGCTCGGTGGTCGTATTCTGCGCCTCGTCCAGAATGACGAAAGAATCATTTAACGTGCGGCCCCGCATAAAAGCAAGAGGCGCTACCTCGATTACCCCTCTCTGGATCAAATTGCTTGTGCGCTCGAAGTCCATCATGTCGTTCAGAGCATCATAGAGCGGCCGCAAGTAAGGGTTGACTTTCTCGGCAAGATCGCCCGGCAGAAACCCCAGCTTTTCGCCGGCTTCAACAGCGGGGCGGACAAGCACTATGCGCCGCACAACATCCTTTGACATTGCGGCGACCGCCATCGCCATCGCAAGGTATGTCTTTCCGGTCCCGGCCGGGCCTACCCCGAACACGATATCATAGCTGCGAATAGCTTCAATGTATTCTTTCTGCTTGATGCTCTTGGGGCTGATAGCCTTCTTATTGGAAGCTATAAAAACCTGGTCGAGAAAAATGTCTCTTAAGCGGCGGTTGATATTATCACTTAGGATCTGGATCGCAAACAGGATATCGCTTGCGTAGAGCGGGTGACCGCCTCGGATCAGGTCGGCCAGCTCATTGAGAAGGCGCTCGCCAACTTCCACATCGGCTCTGGCCCCGGAAACGGTAAGCTGATTCCCACGCAAGTGCACCTGGACATCAAGATGTGTCTCAATGATCTTCAGATTGGCGTTTCGTTCTCCTACAAGCAACTGGAGCAATCTGTTATCGTCAAAAATAACCTGTATAGAGGTTCTCTGAGGTTCGTTTCTGTGGTTTTGGACTGCCTGAGCCAAAATTATCTTACCTCTAGCAAAGAAAATGCGGTTACGGCGTTAAAAGTAACCGAGATTATTATCATGCAATTTTTGCTATGACAACAGCCACTTTATAAAAACCGGCATTTGGTCTTGCAACCGTGCAAGAATGCTGCCAAGATAAGAGTGGGAGCGGACGAGCAGGGCGCCGGCGCCAAACCTGCTCACTGTTTATTGCTCCCCGCTATGCGGCGGCCTTTACTCCCTCCCAATGGTGGCCGACTATGAACATTCTCGACTGGGTTCTGATTTGTGCAGGAGCTTTCTGGGTGCTCAGAGGCCTTATGCGCGGCGCCATTTCTCAGATAATCGGAGTCGCCGGCATTTTAGCAGCTTTCCTTGTGGCCTCTCACCAGTATCTGGCCGTGGGCTCTTTTATAACCAGGCAGTTTCCTTCTATTTCGGCTACTGCCGCCGGACCCCTCGGTTTCATCCTGCTGTTTCTTTTAACATGGTTCAGCATTGCGGTGGCGGGCTTTTGGGTTGTAAGGGTCATACGCAGCGCCGGTCTAGGGTTTCTTGACCGCATCTGGGGCGCAATCATCGGATTCTGCAAAGCGCTCCTTTTTGCGATTGTGGCGATCTCCTGTTTGACGTTGTTTTCCGCCGGCGGCAATCCGCCGCTTGTCGCACAGTCAAAGCTTGCGCCCAGAGTCAGGGAGGCATCCCACTTCCTTTTCAAATTGGTGCCCGTAAAGGTGCAGGAGGAGCTTTCCAGAAAGCAGAAGGAGATCGAAAAGCTGCTGACCGACCGAACATCGACCCTGCTGGACTCCTTCTTTGGACACGGTTCTGATTCAAAGGGAAAAGGTGAAAAAAACAAAAATTGACCGCTGTAGCGCGATTGAGGAAATCCTGCGCATAATCGAGCGCCTGCGAAGTGAAACCGGTTGCCCATGGGACCGGAAGCAGACCCCTGAAACAATCCAGACCTACCTCGTTGAAGAATCCCACGAAGCCGCTGCGGCAGTGCGGGCGGAAAAGGTCGAAGAGGCGGCCGAAGAACTCGGGGACGTTCTCTTTATGGTCTTTTTCCTAATTTATTTATACGAGCAACGGGGAGATTTCACCCTCGAAGACGTTTGCCGCACAATCAGTGAAAAAATGATCCGCAGGCATCCGCACGTTTTCGGTGAAACGAGCGTCAGTTCAGCCGAGGAGGTTAAAGATAACTGGGAAATGATAAAAGCCGGAGAGAAACGTGCAAGCGGCAAGACTGCCGAACCCGTACCGGACTCGCTCCCGGCCCTTATTCGCGCGCACAGAATCCTTTCGCGCCTCTCGCAAAAAGAAGATGAGACTTGGAACGATCTCCGGAAACAGGGACGTGAATTCGCAAGGGAAAGCGGCGAGCTTGCCGGCAATATCGAGTCGGACCGGCTCGATACCCCGGACGATCTGGGCCGCCTGCTTGCTCGACTGGTTAATATCGCACGCCTGAAAGGTTATCGCGCCGAGGATATCCTCCATGATTTTCTGCGAAAACTCGAATGACGAATGCATGCATGTTCGTAAGTTGGTCCCGGAAGCCCAGCGTCCAAAGTGCAGTGAACCTCTATTGTACATCCAACCACGCTATCTGAAAGTTCATCGCATTCCCTCTCCACGCCCTGTGAGGGATGTGTCCTTTGTGTTGTTCCCCCGGCGGGGCCTTGTATTCTGTTCAACCAGGAAGCACAAGTATATGAAGGTTGACACCGCCAGGGCGGTGAAGCGCTCCTTTAAGACAAAGCATCCGGTCGGAAACCACTCTAAGGCCATATGATTTTGCGGGGAGTCCCGAAGTTTTCCTGCATCGGTCACGCTGCATGGATGGAGTGGATGGAGTGCTATGTCAACGGGTCATTATATCATATTTGACATAACCGTGCGCCTTTGTTAGGTTCTGACTGATTTGGTTGGGCATATGGGCCCGCCGGCAGAATGGACGACCTTAGAACAACCTTTAAAGGAGGGGGAGATGAGAGTTTTTCTTCGAGTTCTTCAAGTGATCGCCGTAACAGCATTTGTTTTTTCCTGCAGTCAAGCTTTTTGCTTTTACCCTCACAATAATGATGGCACCCAGGACGCAACCACTTTTCTATCCGCCTATCCCCAGGCAACGGGCACCAAGCTTGATAGCTGCACTACGTGCCATAAAGGTGGAATGCCAACAGGACAGAAAAAAAGTGTTGGAAGTTGCCAGTACTGCCACGCCATGTCCGGCCAAGTTGACACTTATAATGATTTTCAAGCTACCCTGAACCCTTATGGTCTGGCCTATTTAGGGGCAAGCATAACATTAGGCCGAACCGTAGCGGCGCTTCGATCCATTGAGACCCTGGATTCGGACGGTGATGGTTATTCAAACATCGATGAGATTTTGACAATACACTATCCGGGTGATCCCAATGACACCCCGGCCATGGTGGCCGCCCCCAGTCGTGTATTCTCTCTGGCCGAGATCGAGAAGATGCCGCAGGTTAGCCAATTTCTGCTCATGAACGCAAGTAAGTCTACGGATACTTACTGTGAATACACGGGCGTCACCATGAAGAAGCTCCTTTCGACGGCCGGCGTTCTGTCTTCTGCAACCGGAGTGACGGTCTTCGCCCCGGATGGCTTCGCAACGTCTCACCCACTCCAGCCCGTTAATACTGCCGGACTTTATTATCTCTACGGCATCTACCCGCAGGCTGACTTCTTTTATGACGCGCAAGCTGATATAGCCAAAAACCCTTCGACAGGATGGTGTGATTACAGCGCCCCATCGTGTAAGGGCAGAATGAACGGGTCCCCGATATACAATCCGAAAGGATTGCAGGTCATTCTCGCATTTAAGAGGGACGGTGAGCTTTTGGTTCCGGGTTCTCTCGGTCCCAATAACCAACTCGTCGGTGAAGGCCCCTTCAGGGTAGTGCCACCTCAGAAGATGCCCGGCCCGCCCGATCAGAGAGCGACTGCCACCGATGCCGCAGATCAAAACACATGGGTATGGCCATATGACACGTTAGGAGATCACAATGCCGGCTTTTCGGCGAAGACCGCTACGATGATCAGGGTTGATCCCTTGCCCAAGAATACTACAGATATAGACACCAGCGAAGCAGGCTGGAACTACGTCGATCAAAACCAGGTAGTTGTCTATGGAGCAATAGACCCCACTCCAAACGTAGTCGAAAATATCGATGCACTGCTTTCGTATCTGAAATCTCTCAACGGTTCCAGCTTCACGAAGCCTTCCTATAAGGCCCTTGCATTGACAGAGTTCAATAATGCAAAGAATTTGATCGCAAACGGGAAGCTTAGCGCAGCCCTGTCGACGCTCCAGAATAAGATTACACCGCAATTCAACGGGTGCGGCGCTTCGTACTATCTGACGGATTGCACTGCTCAAACGCAGGTGAACACGTCCGTTTACGACATGATTATTCTCCTTCAAATAGTTGTAACAGAGTAGCTTAAATTATGGGCGCGCTGATCATTTCGCACATTCCCGGAAATGATCAGCCGCCCGCAGCTATCCTTTTTCAACCTCAGGAGGGGCGGCGCATGAGACTTCCGCTTTTCCTGAGCATCGTTTTTGCCGCAGCGATCGCAATGCCTTTCATCTGCAAAGCGCGGGACAGCTACGACAGGATTTACGGAGAGGGCCCCAACAGGCTCTACCTTGCAACCGGCAGTGCGGGCTGAAAAAGTCGAAGAGGCGGCCGAAGAACTCTGGGACGTTCTGTTTATGGTTTTTTTCCTCATTTATTTGTACGAGCAACGGGGAGATTTCACCCTCGAAGAAGTTTGCCACAGAATCAAGGTTATCGCGCCGAGGATATCCTCCATGATTTTCTGCGAAAACTCGAATAGCCGGTTCGCGGGTCAGGCGCCCAGGCGGCGAGTCAAAGGACTGACAGAAATCGGCGCATTGAAGACATTGAAAAATTTACCTCGATTGACAATATTCTTTCTCCCCTCTTAAATTATTCCTTAGAGTTCTGTTGTTTAACTCTGGAGGAAGATCATGGACAAAATAATAAAAGAGCATGGGTGGGTTTTGATACGGAGTGTCCTGCTTTGCACGGCCGGTCTTCTCTTTATTGCGCTCGGCCTGAGTTTTCTTCCCATTATCGGAATTGCCGTGGGAATGGGGTTCCTTTGGTTTGGGCTATATCCCTGGCTGAATATCCTTCACCGCAACAATGTTAAAGTGCTTGTCGGCTCGGTCAGTGACAACTACCTGGAAGGCAGAATAATTCCGGTTGTAATTCTAAGCGCCACCAAAGAACGGGACGGTTTCGACTTCGACCCCGGGCGGGTGGACCCTTGTTCGGTCAGGATCGGACCTGGGAGCGTCGGGCCTGTTGACGATATGAACGACCCCGAGATTTACGCCCGCAGTCTGCGGGATTTAAATGATGACGGCATACCGGACCTGATTTTGTACTTTTCCGGCGACTCGGCCGGAATCAACGACAAGGTGGAGGATGTCCTCGTTCGGGCAAAAACGAGGGATGGAGAAAGGGTTTTTGGCAGTGGCGAGGTGGAGATCGGATACGAATCCGTATTGATGCGAAAACTGGAATACGTGTAGATCCTTAGGCAATGGCGCATCGGCGGAAAGTCCGGTTTTCAAAGGTTTCACGTCTTCAAATTTGTCTGGAATTTATCTTGACAAATTGCCCGCAATGACGTCTATTCTGTGCCGTCAGGAGAGAATAATGCTCAGCAGATTTTATTATTACGCTTATTTGTATCCCGGTGAAGGGAACGCTTCGGGTATGCTCGGGTACTGACAATTGAATTTGTTTGTTTTGAAGCCGTGAGCGCCTGGAGTGCTCACGGCTTTTTTTGTATCCTCTTGCTCCGAATTGAAAAGAAATATGGGGGAAAATCATCATGATCATTGTAATGCGTCCGGATCACCAGGAAGAAGACCTGCTCAGAATAGTCCGACGCCTCGAGGACATGAGCCTCCGGGCGCATATCTCCAAGGGCGAGCACAGGACCATTGTCGGTGCGATTGGAGATGAACGGATTATAGCGGAGATCCCTATGGAGTCTTTTCCAGGAGTGGAAAAGGTGCTCCCCATCCTGAAACCGTACAAGCTGGTCAGCAGGGAGTTCAAGCCCGAAAACAGCGTGGTGCATATAAACGGCCTAGCTATCGGCGGCCTTCAGATCCAGGTTATCGCAGGGCCCTGTGCGGTCGAGAGCCGGGAAGTTCTCGAGCAAATCGCCGAGGAGATCGAGCCTGCGGGGGTTCGTTTTTTGCGCGGCGGCGCTTTCAAACCACGCACCTCACCCTACGCGTTCCAGGGCTGGGGCGAAAAAGGGTTGAAACTCCTTGCCGGAGTGCGTGACAAAACCGGCATGAAGATAGTCACCGAACTCATGGATCCAAGAGACACCGTGATGGTTTGCAAGTATGCGGACATCGTCCAGATCGGCACTCGCAACATGCAGAATTTCAGGCTCCTCACAGAGGTTGGCAACATCGATAAACCGGTCATCCTGAAACGCGGCCTCTGCGCGACTATAAAGGAATTTCTCATGTCGGCCGAATACATCATGGCGCAGGGAAACGAGAAGGTAATCCTGTGTGAAAGGGGAATCCGCACCTTCGAAACCGAAACTCGAAACACCCTCGATATCAGCGCGGTGCCGCTACTGAAGCAACTCACACACCTTCCGGTAATAGTTGACCCGAGTCACGCGGTGGGGAGGGCGGACCTTGTGCCGGCAGTCTCGAGGGCGGCCATTGCGGCCGGCGCCGACGGGCTCCTCGTTGAAGTGCACGTGCGTCCTGAGGAAGCAATGAGCGACGGCCCTCAATCTCTTCGCCCGAACGTATTTCTTTCCATGATCGAGGAATGCCGCCGAGTCGCTGAAGCGGTCGGCCGGTTTATCTGAAAGCACATGTGCGCAAAAGTTAAAGGAACAAAGCATGGATGGCCCTCATTTTTGCGGCATAACCAACTCAAGCTGCCGGTGGAATAAGCGTTCCGTAATCGGGATAATCGGCGGGCAGGGCGAAATGGGCCGGCTTTTTTCAAAGTTCTTCAGCTCGCATGGATTTCAAGTCAATATTGCCGACCTGGGTACGGCGCTCACGCCCGAGCGGGCTGTACGCGAATCCGATATAGTCATTTTTGCCGTGCCGCTTCATAAGACCGTCGAGATAATCAGGAGACTCGTTCCCCATACCCGGCAGGATCAACTCCTGATGGACCTGACCAGCCTGAAGACCGCCCCGGTGAAAGAGATGCTGCAGTCCCCCGCTTGCGTCGTCGGGCTTCACCCAATGTTTGGAGGCCGAATATCGAGCTTTACGGGCCAGACCCTTGCCGCCTGTCCCGTTCGCATCGGCCGGGCGCAGTGGCGGAGCCTGCGCGCGCTTTTTACCTCGAGTGGCATCAGGGTCAAGGAATGCAGCCCGGAAGAACACGACAGGATGATGGGCATCATCCAGGTGCTTTTCCACCTTACGACTATGCTCATTGGAAGGACCCTGAGAAAGCTCGATGTGGACATAGACGAAACTCTGAATTATACGAGCCCGAGCTACCGCATCGAAATGAACCTCGTAGGGAGGATTTTCGCGCAAAGTCCGGAACTCTATGCCGCCATCACCCAGATGAATCCCAATACCGAAGAGATTCTTTCCGCTTTGAAAGACGGCCTGGAGGTCTATGAACAATTCTATAGCTCGGCAAACCTTAAGGGGTTTATGGAGGATTTCGAACGAAGCGCTCGCCACCTTGGGGATTTCTGCTCGGACGCATACCGCGAAAGTTCGCAAATCCTGGACTTTGCGGTTGGACTGGCCAATCATAAAAGGAACTCCAGCGGTAAACGGGGACGCGGAGACGGGGGAAAAGCTTAGACAGGGTTTACAGGATTTACGAAAATAACTATGGATTAGGGAATTTGGGAATTCAGGAATTAATTCCTAAATCCCTTGAGCCTCTTGCAAAACTTATTGGAGGTAGGACAATCAGGGTGGGCACAGTTTTTCCGTGCCCACCATTTTTCGTGCTCCGGAAAGCGCTTTGGTGGGCACGATGAAGCTGTGCCCACCCTGCGGCTCAGTTTTTAGCCCCTTTGAGCGTCATCTTGGGACTTTTGCAAGAGGCTCCCTTAATTCGGAATTCTTCAACTGGAGGAGGCCGGCTTTTCACGCAAATATCTCCTATTTATCCTTTCCTCGCTCCTTCGAATCGCCATTGGACCTGCTCTATGGCAGCCCTGAGGTCAATTCTCTTTTTCGCCTCCGCTGACTCCTCCAATTCCTTCATGAGCGCCCGGCGCTCTGCCGGGACCTGTCCCATCATTTCGAGTTCCTGGTCCGTCCACACATTATCATTTACACATTAAAGCAGCCCGCATTATAATGATTTGAATCAGAATAGTTCTGATAAAAAGTAGTTTGCTCTAAACGAACTGCACGAGCCAGAAATCCCATGGACGAATCGCCCCCATTGAACATTCGCCAAGTTTTCGGCCGCAGGCTAGGTTATACCGCCCGGCAATGGCGGCTGGCCGTGGACGAACGGTTGCTGCCGTTCGGCCTCACTGAAGCGACCTGGCTGCCCCTGCTTTATGTAGCGCGGGGCGGGATGCCGATGCGGCAAAAGGATCTCGCGGAGTCGGTCGGCATCGAAAGTTCCACCCTTGTTCGTCTTATCGATACCCTCGACGAGGCTGGGCTGATCGAGCGCCGGACCGACTGTGACCGGCGCGCCAAGATCCTTTGCCTCACCCCGCGCGGCCGCGCGATGGTAGAAAAGGTGGAAGAAGCCGCCGCTGCGATCCGGCAGCAGATTCTTGCCGACATCAGTGATGAGGAACTGACAATGACCCTGAGCGTGATTGATCGCATTTGCGCCGCCCTGACCAGGGCGCGCGCGCCTCAACCAGCGGATGAGTGATGAGCGGGCAGGTCTTTCTGACATATTTGCGGGGCCGCGCCGCTTCATGCGTGCGCGCGCTGGGCGAGGTGGACACTCTCGCGACGCAAGGCTGCGACTGGCCACCCTGGAAGGCAACCTGGCGGCGCACGACGCCCAGATCCGCCAGACCACGATCCAGCGCGACACAACGCAGCAAACGACGGCGGCAGGGGTCTCCGATGCCCGGGCGCAGATCGCCGCTGCTGAGGCGGCTATAGAGGTGGCGGCGCATCAGGCGGACCTTGCACGCGCGGACTTTGCCCGCGCCGATCCGCAGCTCGGCCAGGGCGCCATCTCCCGCCAGCTCTGGGACCATGCGCGCAGTACGCAGCTCCAGCAGGATGCTGCGTTGCGCCAGGCCAGGGCGCAGCTTGAAGTCCGACGGGCGGCGCTGACGCAGGCGACCGCCCAACTCGGCCAGGTGTCCATGCTGGAGCAGCACATCGAGGTGCTGCGCGCCGAGCGTGCGGCCCTCGCCGCGCAGGCCGATCAGGTAAGCCAGGAGATCGCAGACCGCACTCTACGCGCCCCCTGCGATGGCATCGTCGACATCACCTTCATCCATGCCGGCGACTACGTGCAGGCCGGCCAGTGGCTGATGATGATGCATGACCCGGACGACGTGTGGGTAGAAGCCAACGTCAAGGAAACCGCTGTCGGCAGCGTGCGCGTCGGCCAGCCTGCGAGCGTGACGGTGGACGCCTATCCGGAACTCGTGCTGCACGGCCGGGTGTTGCGCGTGGGCAACGCGGCCACCAACCAGTTCGCCCTGCTACCCAGCCCCAACCCCTCGGGCAACTTCACCAAGATCACCCAGCGGGTGCCGGTCCGGATCGCCATTGACAAGCCCGAGCATCCCCTCCAGCCAGGCCTGATGGTAGAGGTGTCGATCGATGTCGCCCATTGAGACCTACGCCGCGCGCTTCGGCGCCGGCTATAAATGGTTGGCGACCATTACTGTCATGCTCGCCACCACCGCCACGACAGCGGCCTCCACCATGGTCAATGTGGCGCTGCCGGACATCATGGGCGCGTTCGGCCTGGGGCAGGACCAGGTCCAGTGGCTCTCCACCGGCTTCCTGGCGTCGATGACGGCGACCATGCTGCTCACCGCCTGGACGCTGGGCCGGTTCGGCTATCAGCGGGCATTTCTCGGCGCACTGGCGGTGTTCGTCGTCGGTTCCGTCGCCGGGGCGGCGAGCAGAACCGGCGGCGAAGTCATCCTTGCGCGCGTGCTGCAAGGCATGAGTTCCGGACTGATCCAGCCGTTGACGATGGTGGTGATGTCGGAGGTTTTTCCGCGCGAGCAACGCGGCCGGGCGATGGGCATTTACACCATCGGCGTGGTGCTGGCGCCGGCGCTCGGCCCTACGCTGGCCGGCTTCCTGGTTGACGAATACAGTTGGCGTTACGTGTTCCTGG
>PLSV01000270.1 GCA_003165235.1 Syntrophobacteraceae bacterium | reverse complement strand
AGGCTGAGTTGTCCCTACAACGTCAAGTCGAGGAGTAGCAAACGGGCCGATTTTGTAAGGTATCAAAAAGGTGGCTTCCACTGCCAATACCGGCAGTCGAGAAGCAAGAGCACCGCGGGTTGCGCAGTAATGGCAATGGAGTATGCTTGCACCACACGAGGGACTTACAAGTTCATCCCCTTCCAGGGGTTAAATCAAAGCCGGCCCCTCCGGGGTCGGATCTTTACTACGAGTTGAGGGATCTCCCATCTTTATTTTTTCAAGTGCCCAATCGGTATTGAGGGGAGCAAAAAAGCAATGGGGAGCTTCGGAGTAGCCTTAACGAAAAGATCTCGCCGACTGTACGTAATAAATCCTCCAAAATCCGCATCTGCTCAGGCCTCGCGAATGTTAACCTTCCTTGCCACTGTTTGAGAACTCCACCCTCGCCGAGATCCGGAATGTATGATCCGGATACCAAAACTTTACGGACGGGTCAGCCGCCCTTATTGGTCCACGATTCCCAACCGGATCGAGCGCCATGCTAACATTACAATCTTTAAAAATTCAGTTCTCAGAAATAGGCGCCATTTGTCCTTGGAAGGCCATTTTTGGCCTCGAAATCATTGCTGTGAAAGCCGAGGGTTCGCCGATACCGGGTTCGTCATGCAGCGACTTTACTGGCTTGGATTTATCTGAGAACACAGGTTCAGCCTACGGTTAACCCTTTAATATACCGTGCGAGAGATTTGTAATGGCTCTCATACTCATACAGGTTTGGGACACCACGATTGCCACTCCAATAACGATCGAGATAGTCCTCTGGAAGTCTGCCATATCGAAGCCATTGCAGATCGGCGTTCACCAGCAGAAGCAGAGGTCCCGGAAACAGTATGATCATCCGCCGTTTCCTTTTATCCGACTGGAGTACGACAACCTCAATCCCCTTAAAATGTGAGTATCTCCCTTTCCCTGAGTACTTTTCAATGCCTTTGAACGTATAAAACTTCCCAGTAACCGTGCCTGAGATCCTGGCGCCTCTTTTCACTTCCTTCAAAACCTGCATCAATTCCTGCTCTGTCATAAGTTTTTCCGAATCAGGGATTTCGAAGCCGCTGCGAAAGAAATCTAAAAAGCGCAGAAGGGATCGGGGCCAGGACGAGTGTTCGATCTCTAATGGCGAATGTCTATAAGTCGGGCATTCCCTGAACTTAAGCTTTTATCTTTGCCGCCCAAATTGCCATTATAAAGAGACTGTGATCCCCAGAGAAGAGCAGTCCCCAGCCCGGGAAATTGCGCGGTCCCTGGCTCTTGTCTTGAGCCCACCCCTGACTCTATGGACAAAACTGCTGCTCTCAACTGCAATGCTCTCAGAACACACGGGCGCCCGAACACCGTTAATGCCGGCGCCTATAGCTTTTCCCGGTCATCCCTGCTTATGCCGGCCTGGTGTAGGATTCTGCGCAGAAGTTCTCTTCCTATGTCACCCTGATGAGGTTTGGAAATCCGTATGGTGATATCGCCCTTGACAATGAACTGATGTTTGCCGCCTGAGTAAGGGCCTTCGAAGCCCAACTGCCCGAGATACCTGACAAGATCTTTTCTTTTGACTGGTCCAAAGGGAGGCGTCAGGCGACTTCTTTTATAAGAAGTTCAATCCCGCCAATCGTAGGCAATCGGAGGTTCTTGTGAACTCGAAACAGGACCCATTCTTCCAGCACTTCTTGGAGTTCCTCTCGACATTCCTCGAGTGTCTTTGCATTGGCGTAGACACCATTACATTCGCGAATCTCTCCATAGTAGCCGCCATCATCCGGCAAGATCTCGTACTTTGCACAGCGAAGCGCCGCCTGAATATATTCCGACAGCATCCCATAACCTCCAATCCGGTTTAACGCGGTTGCCTGATCTATTTAGAATATGACTGTGACGAATTGGCGTCAATCAAAATGCCCGGTTCGATCTATTTTATTGTGATGGCGGCGGGGGTTCCGGGGAAATTTTCCAGAGCAAAAAAACAAGTCGCCAATGGAGTAGCGTGAGATCAACATTTCCCCGCCACTGCTTGAAAACTCCACCCTCCGCGAGATCAGCAACGTACGATCCCGGCGCCAGCCGATGTCGTACACCCTACGAATCGCCTGGGTCGCAAACTTTCCCAACGCCAGGTTGATGAAAACATCAGCTCCCGAACCCTTGAGCGCCGCGATCTGCGAAGCGAGGCCGGCATCGGTATGCTCGTAGGAAACCTCTTTTACGATCATTGTTGACGCCTTCCCACCAAGGCCGTCGTGTAAGCCGGCAAGATACTCCCTGCCCGCAGCGCTGCTTCCGTAAAACAACCTCCAACAAGCTCGGTGGTGGTTCATTCCTAAATTCCTCAATCCCTCAGATTTTTCTTCCATTTGCCCGGAGAGGTGATAAAAAGCGCAATCATGGTTAACTCATTTTCACCACGAGGTTAACCATCAGATACCCTACCAGGAAAGGTCAAATTGGATGGAGAACCGTGAATTGAAATCGATTCGGGAGGCGGCGGAAAACGATAAGCCGATATCCGGGGAACTGGCGCTTCATGTTTTGGGCGCCCCTGCCGCCGATCTGCCGCAGATTTTCGCTGCCGCAAGTGCGGTGCGCCACCGCTATTTCGGCAATTCCGTGCGCCTGTGCTCGATTTTGAACGCGCAAAGTGGGGCATGTTCGGAGGATTGCGCATTTTGCGCCCAGGCATCCTGCCATAATACCGAGACAGAGACCACCCCGCTCTGCTCAAAAGAAGGAATGGCCGAGGCGTTCGGTGCAGCCGCCGAGCTTCCCGTTACGCACTTTGGCGTGGTCACCAGCGGTTGCGCGCTTTCCGAAAACGGAGTCGAGCGCGTTTGCAGCGCAGTGCGGGAGAACAAACATCCGCGCGTGAGCTGGTGCGGCTCGCTCGGGTGCCTGGACTACGATCAACTGTGCGCCTTGAAGGCGTCGGGGCTGAAGAGATTTCATCACAACCTGGAAAGCGCGCAGAGCTTTTTCCCGCAAATCTGCAGCACACATAGCTGGGAAATGCGTTTGGAAACGGTCAGGAACGCGAGGAAAGCCGGGTTGGAGGTCTGTTGCGGCGGAATTTTCGGTCTTGGGGAGTCGATCGAGCAACGGGTCGAGTTTGCTTTGACCCTGGCGCGCGAAGCCATTGATTCCATTCCTCTCAATTTCCTGGTTCCCATCGCCGGGACAAGACTGGAGAAAATGGAAATGATGAAGCCCCTCGATATATTGCGCACTGTGAGCATGGTTCGCCTGACCAATCCCGGCGCCGAGGTGAAGGTTTGCGCCGGGCGCGTTCGCCTGGGCGACCTGCAGTCCATGATATTCCACGCCGGGGCCAATTCAATGATGATAGGCCCACTTCTAACGGTCGCCGGCGGTGACGTGGACCGGGACCTTCAGATGCTTCGTGACCTCGAGGTCGAATATGCGTTTTGAGGCCTGGATCGATGAAGAAATTGCCCAACTGCGCGAAAAAGGCCTCGAGCGCCGTCTTTCGGTTTTCAGCGAGGCCGGGGGAAAAATAGAGATTGAGGGCAGGACATTTCTCAATTTTTCCTCAAACGATTATCTGGGGCTTGCACGCAACCCCGAAGCGATCTCCGCAAGCCGTAAATACCTGGTATCGTATGGGTGCGGGGCGACTGCTTCCAGACTGATAACGGGCACCCTCGACCCACATGATGAACTGGAGCGGGTAATCGCCGCTTTGAAGGGATATCCCGAGGCCCTGGTCTTCGGCAGCGGATTTCTTGCCAATGCCGGGATCATAACGTCGCTCGCCGGGCGCAGTGATCATGTATTTGCCGATAAACTGGCCCACGCCAGCATCATCGACGGCATCGTGCTTAGCCGGGCAAACCTCAAACGTTTCCACCACAACGATCCGGACCATCTCACGGCGCTTCTCAAACAGTGCCCTGCGGGCGGCCGCAAGCTCGTTGTCACCGAGTCGGTCTTCAGCATGGACGGAGATATCGCCCCGCTCGCCGAGATAACCTCGAGGGCCGTCGAATACGGGGCGATGGTAATGGTCGATGAGGCGCACGCGACAGGAGTATTCGGCCCTGGTGGAAGCGGTTTGATCAGGGAATACGGCCTGGAGGACAGGGTCAATGTGTCAATGGGCACCCTAAGCAAGGCGCTTGGCGGATACGGCGGGTTTATAGCATGCTCGTCCGCTTTGCGGGACCTGCTGGTCAATCGCGCTCGAGCGTTTATCTATACGACCGGACTTCCACCGGCAGTCGTGGGAAGCGCTCTTGGCGCCCTTGCAGTTATCCGAAAAGCAGGCAATCCGGGCGCGGAACTCCTCCGGCGGGCTGCAACTTTCAGGAAACGGCTGCAGGAAGCCGGCCTCAACACCTTGAATTCGGAAAGCCAGATCGTTCCGGTGCTCATCGGTGAAAACGCCGGGACACTTGCAGTCGCGCAACGGCTCAAATCAAAAGGCATACTTGCGGTGGCCATCCGCCCTCCGACGGTGCCCGAAGGAACTGCCCGCCTGAGGCTTTCGGTCACGCTGGACCACAGCGATCGCGACCTGGAATGGGCCGCCGGAGAAATCATCGCCGAGGCATCCGGGGAGCTTGGCGCACGCGAAGCTTACGGCTAAAGCCGGTAAGCGGAATGACCAGATTATGCGAAGACGCGAAGAAAGAACGCCTATTGACAATCCAGCGCATTCTATCCGGAGTCGATCGACCCCGAATCGTACCAGACGCTTTCAGGCGATTTCCCTAATCCCCGCCTGCTTTGTCTTTCTTCGCGTCTTCGCGTGAAAGGATTTTCAGGCCCCACAAATGTGGAGAACTACGGTGCTGAGCAAGCGATGAACATTTACCCCAAGGGTGAAAAATGAAAAAGCCTTCGGTTCTCCTCATTTCCGGGTGGGCGCATGGGGCGGAAGCCATGCATCAACTGACCGAGGCCATGGCGGACTCCCATTGGGTCACTTCTCTTTCGCTTGCCGGCCCCGACGCGCCTCGACTCGATGTCCGGGGCGGAATCCACGGGAAAGGCGAGGACCAGGGGCGCCCGCGAGACGGAGGGGCTTCAATTTCCCCATATGCTCGCGCAATCGCCCTCCATCTCGATAAGTCGGGCGAGCCTGCCTGTATCGTTGGATGGTCGACCGGGGGCATTGCGGCGATCGAGGCTGCGGCCAACTATCCGGAAAAAGTCTGCGGCCTGGTGCTTTTGAGCGCGACAGCGCGGTTTTGCTCGGACGCGGAATATACAGCGGGCGTCGAACCCGCCGTGTTGCGCGCAATGATCCGGGGGCTCAAAAAAAGCCCTGAGGTGGTAGTCGCCGATTTTCTCGTGCAGTCGCTTTATCCCGTGCGCATTCCGGCAGACGAACTGGACAGGAGAACTAAAAACGCGCTCGAACAGGGAACGAATTCTCTCATAGACGGGCTTGAATATCTGGCGCGCGTGGACCTGCGCGGCGCTCTGCCGGCAATAACCACTCCCTGCCTCATAATCCACGGCAAACAGGACAGGATCGTGCCACGGCAGGCAGCCCAATTCCTGGTCTCAAAGCTCCCGGCCTCAGAGGTCGAGTTGCTGCCCTCAGCCGGTCATTCGCTCATCGAGCAGTGCGGGAAGGACCTTATCCACCGAATCCTACAGTTTCAGGAAATACTCAGATGAACCAAACCGCTCACTCCTCTTCAATTTCCGCACGCTTTGCAGCCGCTGCGCAGAGCTATCACGAGGAATCCAACGTGCAGCGCACGGTTTCTGAAAAGCTCGATGCTTCGATGCCCACCATGGAGGAAATCGACAGCATCCTCGAGATCGGGTGCGGGACGGGATTGCTGACTGAACTGCTCTTAAGGCGTTTTCCCCGCGCTCTGATTTATGCGGTAGATATAGCCCGCCCAATGATAGATCTGGCCAGGGAGCGGATCGGGGAATGCGGCAGAATCCGCTGGCATGCGGCCGATGCACGGCAGTTTCGGCCCGAAAGGGATTTTCCCCTGATTATCAGCAGCTCGGCCCTGCATTGGATGACACCGGTATCTGAGACCGTAAAACGGCTCGGCGGCATGCTCGAACCCGGCGGAAAGCTTGTTTCGGCGCTCATGGTCAAAGGGACGCTCGGGGAACTCCATGCCGCCCGAACGCGCCTGTTCCCCATCAGGACAGCCCCCTTATGCCTGCCGGGCGCGGAAGAAGTCCTGGAAGCGATTGCGGCGGCAGGGCTTAAGGTCGAGCGCAGCAGCGGGGAAGTCCTCCGAGAGCGCTATGACTCCGCGCACGCATTTCTCCGAAGCCTGAACCGGCAGGGCGTTACGGGAACGGCGAACAGCGGATGCAAGCTGCTCAACCGGACCGAATTGCGAAAGCTGACCGGATATTACGACCAGAAATTTGCGGCCCCTGAGGGCGGGGTATTCGCAACCTACAGCGTTCTTTACGTAACGGCAAGGCGCCCCGCGACCGCCCAACCCGCACACTAAACCCTTTTCCGGGGATGCCTCATGCGCTACGCGGCGGACATCGCACAGGGCTGTTTATGAGTCTATCATACGAGGAAGGACAAATGATTCCACCGGGAAAAGGAGTTTTCATTACGGGCACAGATACGGACGCAGGCAAAACAATTGCGGCCGCCGCCGTGCTGGTGTCGATGCGCGCCTCCGGGATCGACGCCGTTCCAATGAAACCGGTTCAAACCGGCGGGCTTGGGAACCTGGACCGCCGGCCGGGTTCGGCGCTATCTTCGACGGCGCCTGGGCGGTTGGACCGCCGGCCGGGTTTGGCGCTGTCTTCGACGGCGCCTGTAAGAATGGACGGCGGGCGGGGCCCCGAACTGCAAAGCCCCGACCTCACATTTTGCCTCCGGATGGCTGAACTGCAGCCGGACCCGGAGGAATTGCAGGATATGGTCCCTTTCATTTACGAGCCGGCGTGCTCGCCTCATCTCGCGGCGGCCAAAACGGGCCGGGAAATTTCGCTTGACCGGATTCTTGAAGCCTTTCACAGCCTGCTCCGAAGGCGCGAGCGAATAGTTGTGGAAGGCGCGGGAGGCGTGCTGGCGCCCATTTCCGGCAATCAAACGATGATCGATCTCATGGCGATGCTGGGGCTTCCCGTTATCCTCGCCGCCCGCCCCGGTCTGGGCTCAATAAACCACACGCTGCTTTCGATCAGGGAGATTGAACGTTCCGGCCTTACGCTGCATGGGATAATATTTTGTGAAACCACAAGGGCGGGCTGGGGGGAGATCGAGGAAGACAATGTTGAAACAATCGCGAGGATGGGAAAAGCTCGAGTGCTGGGACGCATTCCGTATATTCCCGAACTGGCAGAAAAAAACGGCATCAGCTCAGAAGTTTTCAGAAGATATGCAGCGCAGATCGCGCCCAAGTCGTTCTCGAAGCGGTAAGAGGCAGGCGTTCACCACTTGCGCAGCAATTAGGAGCCTGGTGCACGCGAAGACGCGAAGACGCGAAGAAAGACAAAACAAACAGAACTTAGGGAAATCGCCTGACAGAGCCCGGGGACTCAATCCTAGATTGTAGACTCAGGAACGCCAAGTGCCGGATTCTATGTAAGAAAGCATTAGTGCTTCGCGTCTTCGCATGCGCCATGCTCCTAATTTGTGAGACCCACGCTTTCCGTTTAGCCATTCCCACCAAACAGGAAAAGTCATGAAGAACATTACCGACTACTATCGAGAGCTTGATCTGGCGAGTCTGTGGCACCCATACACGAAGCGTTCGGCACTAAGGGACGGTTTTCCCGTAATGACGAGAGGCGAAGGAGTATTTCTTTTCGACAGCGAAGGCAACCGGTACGTGGACGCAATCTCTTCCTGGTGGGCCTGCAACCTTGGCCACAGCCACCCGAGGCTCGTCGGGGCCATCATCGCTCAGGCCGGGAAACTCCAGCACAGCATCCTGGGCAACCTTACGCACCCCTGCGCAGCCGAACTGGCTTACAGGCTCGTAGGGCTCTTCCCCGACAGGCGCAGGAGAACGCTGTTCGCAAGCGACGGGGCCAGCGCAGTGGAGGCCGCGCTAAGGATCGCCGTTCAGTACCGGCATAACAGGGGGGAGAGTGGCCGTTCCAGGTTCGCCGCATTCGAGGACGCTTATCATGGGGATACCATCGGCGCCATGGCGGTTGGATATCTGCCTGCTTTTCACGGCGCATACAGGCCTCTGCTTTTCCCGGTCTACAAGGTAAAAACGCCGGACTGCCCAGAGTGTCCCGCCGAGGCGGATCCCGAGACGTGCGGCCTGCAGTGCTTTTCTTCCATGGAGCGCACGGTCAAAGAGCATGCACATGAGCTTGCGGCCGTTATTGTGGAGCCGTTATGCCAGGGGGCCGCCGGAATGAGAATGTATCCCGCCGGTTACCTCCGAAAACTGGGCGAGCTTTGCAGGGAAAATGACGTGCTGCTTATCGTGGACGAGATCGCCATGGGTTTTGGACGAACCGGCAGGATGTTCGCCTTTGAACACGCAGGCGTTGACCCGGATATCGTCTGTATTGGGAAAAGCCTCTCCGGGGGTTATCTTCCAATCAGCGCGGCGGTGGTGAAAGAGGAAATCTTCGAAACCTTTAACGACGAGCCCGAGGACCATACATTTTACCACGGGCACACATTTGCCGGGAACCCCATTGCGGCTGCGGCGGCCATCGAGTGTCTGAATGTATACGGAGAAGAAAAAATAGTCGAAAAGGCCGCGCGGTCAGGTGAGGTCCTGGCTGCGCACTTCGAGGCTTTCAAGGGCGTTCCGGGTGTGGCGAATGTCCGCTGCCTGGGAATGATTGCCGCGTTCGATTTGACGGAAAGAGACGGAGTAGCCGGACAGGAGCGCGCCCGATGCGTCTGCCTGAGCGCCCTGAAAAAGGGCCTCCTGATTCGGCCGCTCGGGGCGACCATTTACCTGATGTTGCCGTTGATTACGGATGAAAAAGTCCTGGCCGAAACAGTGCGCGCCTTGCTGGAAATGGTTGCAGGGTGAGCAGTGGACGGTGGACAGTGAAGGAATTTCTTATTTTAGATCTGAACTTTCAAGAAAGGTGCGAAGGCGGGTTCACTCAGAGAAAACGTACACGTTCACCGCAGTTCATCATGTCCCTGTGGGCTGCCCGAAACCACGAAAAGACCTGTAGGTGGGGCGCCGGGCGTAAGCGGAGCGTAGCCCACCAAAACTTTTAGAGACAGCAAGCCTGGTCACCCCGTATGATGACAATGTGGTTGGGTCGCCTTATCATAGAATTTAACCAACAACGGGAGATGCGCTATGCCAAAGATCGTTCGCTTTTACGAAACGGGAAGTGCTGAGGTGCTCAAGGTCGAGGAATTACCTCTCGTGGAGCCGGGTGAGGGTGAGGTTCGTCTGGCGGTTGAAGCCATTGGCCTGAACCGCGCTGAAGTCATGTTCCGACAGGGCCAGTACTTGGAAAATCCGGAGCTGCCCTCACGACTCGGCTATGAAGCTGCAGGGATCGTAGACGCAGTGGGGCCCGGCGTCAGCGGTATCCAAATTGGCGACAGGGTGAGCACCATACCCTCTTTTTCGATGCGGACTTATGGGGTCTACGGTGAGAGCGCGGTCGTTCCGGCCCACGCCGTGGCTCACTATCCGGCTAGTCTATCGCCAGTCGAAGGGACTGCGATCTGGATGCAGTATCTGACCGCTTTCGGTGCGCTTATTGAATTCGGTCAATTACAAAAAGATGCATTCGTGTTGGTCACCGCGGGGAGCAGTAGCGTGGCGCTGGCCGCCATTCAGATCGCAAAGTCCGCCGGGGCTTTCGCCATCGCTGTCACCCGCCGCGCCGCAAAGAAATCTTTTATCATGGGCGCAGGGGCAGATCACGTCATAGTGACTGACGAAGAAGATCTGGTTGAAAAGGTGATGGCCATCACTTCAGGAAAAGGCGTCAGCTTGGTCTTTGATCCCATAGCCGGACCTTTACTGGGAAAACTTGCCGAAGCTGCCGCTCCTGATGCGACTATCTTTGAATACGGCGCATTGTCGACGTCTCCAACCACCTTCCCTTTGTTCTCAGCGCTGGCCAAGGGTTTAACAGTGCGAGGTTACACCATGTTTGAGATTGTCAGGGACCCCGAGAGGTTTGCTCGCGGCAAACGATTCATCTATAACGGGATCGAAGCCGGCGCGCTGAAACCCATCATCGACCGCACTTTCCCACTGGAAAGCATTGTGGAAGCCCATCAGTATATGGAATCCAACCAACAAAAAGGGAAGATCGTGGTGACCGTCTGAAGGACTGTCGGATGGCATGACTAAGACGACTGACGCGCGCCGCCCCGTGCTGCGCACACAAGCCGGTTCCGAAGTCTTGTGGCCCCTTGTGGCGTCTGTTTTGATGTAGCTCAACACGGGTGCTCATATGAGCGGCTCTTCAAGTTGCTCCAGATTGAAAGATCTCGCGTGAGGTTGCGGCATCCGCTTGGCGCATCGGTTTCCATTGAATGGAATTCCAATGGGTGGATGTATGCGCGGTTACACACCCTCATACTCAATGGCAAGCTCCGGAATACAAGCTATTTCCAGGGCGCCGATGCTGCAATGCTCCTGCTTAGGTCGCCCCAAAAGCTTCTCCCGGTCCTTGAAATCTCGAGGTCCAAATAATTCACGATGTTGAGATCATGCAATTAGGCAATCGAGTCGAGCTGCCGTTTAAAGTGTTGGCAAGGTATAGAGCAATAGGCGGGATATGAGCCCGATGAGCTTGATTTTGAAGACGTTAAAGGTAATCAGCGACGATTATAATTCCCTGCGCAGGAGAAATAATTCTCGTTTAACAGAAAGGCCATGAACACGCAAAGCGGGGCCTCGAGGTCGCCCCAGCCGGATCGCAAAATGTCCTAACGTTATAGGGTATTTAGATTCAGCAACATCAAAGTGATTGCCTTCTAAAGCATTCGGTAAAGATAATTATAGTTGTCAGGCGGCGCGTTTCACGGCAGTATGCTCGGCCGGTACTTTCGGAGGCGGAAGACAACGGCGTCATGAGGAGGAGTGGAAATTGAGCGAAACACTTGGTCCAGATACTGGTGCACAGCCGATAGAAATAGATTTCTTCCGTATTGAAGACGCACCTGGGATCGCCAGGCTTTTTCACGAGGTCTATGGAGAAGGTTACCCCATCAGAACGTATTACCTCCCGGACCAATTGATCGAGGAGAATGCCGCCGGCCGCATCATCTCCAGCGTGGCCCGGACCCGAACCGGCGAAGTCGTTGGGCATGATGCGCTTATTCTTTTAGATCCGGCTGACCAGATTTATGAAAATGCAGCAGGAGCAGTTCTATCGGCTTATCGCGGGTATCGCATCTTCCCCAGGCTGTTCAGGCATTCTATCGTCGATGCCTCCAAGCGTTTCGGCGTGGTAACACTCATCGGAGAACCGGTGTGCAACCATCCGCATTTACAGAAAATGTGCTTGGAGCTTAACTTCATAGAATTAGGTCTTGAAGTCGACCTCATGCCGGCAACTGCCTATACCACGGATCCGAGCGCATCCGGCCGAGTTTCCGTTTTGCAGGGATGTTTCATTTACAAACCCACAGCGCAAAACGCTTATATCCCTCTAATCTATCGCGATGAGTTGGAGTACCTCTATACAGGTTTAGAGGGAGAACGCACCTTCGTCTATTCGACAGATTCACCTGCTGAAGGGAACACTCGGGGAAGCGTGAAAGTTTTTGACCTGGCCCAAGTCGCAAGGATTGCCATGAATAGCATCGGGCCTGATTTCGAGTCATTCATTGTCCACGTTGAGAACGAAGCGCGGGAAAAAGGCGTTCAGGTTTTCCAGGTATGGCTGCCGCTCTCTTCCCCTTTTGCGCCTATGGGAACGGATATCTTACGCGGGCAAGGTTTTTTCCTCGGGGGCATTCTGCCATGCCGCGCCGATGGGGATGGCTTGATGATGCAGAAGGTCAGCCAAGAGCCTCAATGGGAAGGTATGGTGCTCCATTCTGAGCGTGCCAAGAAAATAGGAGAAATGATCAGACATGATTGGAAATGCGTAACGAAGGGGTGAAAGAGTTGTATTCGAAACGAGCGTAGAGTCCCCTCCACTGAGCCTGGACCCTAAGCAAAACCAATTGCGATTTTGACTGTAGTGGAATCAAGGCTTCGAGGCAAATTGACGGTGCTATTCAGTGCTGCCCAATCTTGATGAACAGAGCTTGAAAAGGCCACGCAGCAGGGAAATCATCGCCGCCCGTTCATATCCGGCAGTCCCAATCCGCACAGTCGAGTCGCTTCCAGTCGGAGATGTCGGCGGGCTTGCGTGCTCCTGTAGCAGAATCCCAGGCGGGAAAGCCGGTCTCTTGAAGATAGACATCATCGGCCGCGGCTTCCGGCGACAGGTACGACCCCAGCTCCAGGCCCTCTATTCCTAAAACGAAGACCCCCCGACCCTGAGGTACGAACCGTATCCAAAACACACCTTTTTCGGTTTCACAAATCCACATGACCTCGATTCACAATCTTCATGTGTGGTTGGGAAGAATGATATCATTCTACCTGACAAGAATCGATGACGCAAGACCGCCCCGGCCGGAAACCCGCAAAGACAGCAGGGCCAACACATACCTGTTAAGTCAACGGTATTGGGGCCCGACCCAATGCCGAATGCCGCGAGACTGAAATTCTTTGCTACAAGTTATTGAGCAGCTTGAGTATCGTCTGCGGCTGCGCGTTAGCTTGGGCCAGCATCGCCATTGCCGACTGCTGCAAAATCTGGCTCTTGGTGAGATTGCTGATTTCAGAGGCCATATCCACATCCTCGATGGTGGATTGTGAGGACGTGTAGTTCTGGACGCTCGTGGTCAGGTTGTTAATCGTGTACTGGAGCTGGTTCTGGGTGGCGCCGACATCACCCATGAAGGAATTGACCGAGGTAAGGGCGGCGTCGATGGCGGTCATAGCTGACTGAGCGCTTGCCAGGGAGCTGATTCCGATGGTGCCCGAATCTACTGACAGGCAGGCTGCGGTGGCGCCGCTGAAAGAGATTGAGATCTGGTTCGTTGTGTTATTGGTTGCGCCAACCTGGAAAGTTATACCGCTGACGCTGACGCTTCCCTGATATACAGTGTTGGACTGAGTAACCATGTCGCTTAGAAGGTTACTGACATCCTGGGGGAGGGTCGGGTTACCCTCAGCATAACCCGAGAGATCGTAGTAGTCTGTTTCGGCGTTCGGGGTGGTGAGACTCATGTTAGAGGGCGGCAGGGCCATATACGTTAACAGATTAGTGGCCGCGGTCGAACCGGGGTCGGAGCCGTTGCCGGCGATGGTTTGAAGTTGGCTTACGTCAGAGGCGTATTGAGCTGTCTGCGTGGAGAAGTCCGAGGACCCGCCATTTAACAACTGTATGTTCCCATACCGTGTGGAATTGGCGATGGCGGTGATTTCGCCCTGAAGAGCCTGAAATTCACCTGTCAGGTCGCCAGTGTTGGTCTGACCGGAGGCCGCCTCGGTGGCCAGAGACTTCATCTGCACCAGGATGTTATTGATCTGGCTGTACGCGCCGTCAGCCGTCTGGAGCACCGACTGCGCTTCAGAGGCGTTCTGAGAGGCGACATTCATCGCTGCGATTTTTGCCGCGAACGAGTTGGCTACCGCAAAACCCGCCGGATCATCCTTGGCCGAGTTGATCTTAAGTCCTGACGAGAGCTTCTGGAGTGAAGATGCTATAGAGTTATTGGTGTTCGTCAGGGCGTTTTCGATCACAAGGGCGTTCATGTTGGTGTTGATTACAAGCGCCACGACTAATCCTCCTTGACGTGTGTTTTGACTTCCCTGTCAAATCACCCTTTCCTCGATGTGTGATTTCTCCTCTTTGTCAAATCTTTGAATTCCATTCTCCGCAAGTTCAATTCACGTTAATTCTTCTAACGGCAAGTCGGCCGGGAAACGTTAACTGGATTTTTAAAGACTAACGAGAGGGTGGTCGGAGGTGTCGGAGAGGTGGTTGTCGGTGGGGCCGAGGGGTTGTATCGCATCCATCCAGGGCTGCCGGACAGCATAGTGAGTGAGAGAAAGGACAGGGTCAAAGCGGTGATCCAGAATTACGGGTATCCTTCTCCAGATAAGAGGATCACGTATTAAAGTAGTGTGGCAATTTCCCACATGCTCAAAGTACAGAATTTCCTCAGATTGGCCCGCCCGTTTTCCGCAGAGCAATGCTCACTCTTCCTGAATCGACTTTAACGAGACGAAATGAAGACATCTCTCCCATGTGGCGTTCTGCTAGGATAGACTTATAAGCAACCCTGTGCGATGTGCGCCGCCTAGCGCGAAGGCCGGCCGCGCGATGGTCTATCGTGCGCGTGAGGCGTGGTGGCGAATGCGGTTGAAGACCCATCCTTTTGACGATTTCTGAGAATAGTGGGTTTGGTATGGGACGGAGGCGGAAGTCCCAGAGAAAGGGCTAGTTCACTGGCAGACGGATGGATTCAGGCGCATTTCTGATTCCAACCAACATTTCTCTGGTTTTTACGCCATCATTTATTTCAATTAACTTGACACTATATATTTCATGCAATAAAGTCTCGGCGCTTTGAGGAGAGCGAATAGTTTAAGTAAACTATTCCAATCTCGAGCCTCTTTTTTCTGAAGTGTTCTTTCGTGTTCATGCGCGCGCGGGTTCTATCCCTAGCTCTTTCTCTTCGCTGATATTCGAGCTACTGAACCACATCCATCCTTATGCTCTTGTTTTAGGCTAAAGGCCTTGCCTCAGTATTCCACGGGAAAGGAGGTGTGGTAGTCTTGCCGTTTTGATAATAAGCGCTTTGATTCAATCCTTGTATCCCGAGATTAGAATTTATTTTTGATTACCGCATTTTTTGAGGAGGGGTTCGCTATGGCTGGACAGGGAACAGCAAATCCGGCAGTCGTTGGACTGGCAGGCTTTGGCATGACGACGCTTTTACTTCAGTTTCATAACCTGGGCTGGTGCGGGAGCGGGATTGTTTTTTGCACCGCTTTAGCGTTTGGCGGCGCCGCTCAGCTCATAGCCGGGTTCCAGGAATTCAAGGCGGGGAACAATTTCGGCTACAGCGCTTTTACAGCCTATGGCGCTTTCTGGATCGCATTGGCGTTAATCTTCCTGATTATGGACCTGCAGCACGCACCAAACACTTTTATTGGAGATCATCTTAAGATTACCGGGTTCGATGTTGGAATGTTTCTCTTAGGGTTCACATTGTATACGGCAATCCTGTGGATCGGTTCGTTTGCAATCCACATGGCCATGTTTTTTACCTTCCTCACACTCTTGCTGGGCTTTATCGGCCTTGATCTGGTCTTTTTGGCCGGCATGAAAAATTTGATGACCATTACCGCCTGGGATTTGGTCCTTTGCGCTTTTCTTGCATGGTACATGATGGCCCATGCAATCTTTCTGCAAGTTTTCGGCAGGAATGTGCTGCCTGTGGGCGGCCCCCTGGTCAGCAAGCCGGCGTAGTCCATTCGCATTCGATAAACTGTTTCACAAGAAAGCGCGCAGCCGGTTCGACACAGCAATGTCGTTCCGGCTGTTTCTTTAGGGTCTGTCTACCGATTCGCCGCTTTGTAGTTTGTCTCGATTATTCGGGCAAGGCTCTCGCGCGTATTGAGGTCCGGGTCCTCCTGGACCAGGTCGAACAACTGATTGAGGACCTTTCCCACTTCCGGCCCAGGCGGAAGATCGAGAATCTTCATAATCTCATGTCCGCCGAGCGCAAGCTCACGCACGCTAAGAGCCGAGATCCGCTCGAGCTCCGTTCTCATTCTGACTCCAAGGCGCCTTATTTCCTCGATTCCGGCTTCCACATACCCTCCGGAGAAGACTTCGGCTTCGGCAAGGGCGATGAAATCGTCGATAAGCTCCGGGTGGACTGCCGTTATGAACCGCCTGATCCGGGCGCCGCTCCAGGAGAGCGCCTCCGGCGGAAGCTGGTGAGCAACGAGCGTGGAAACTTCATGGATGCTCCTGTTTGACATGTTCCACGTCTTCATTGTTTCCCCAGCAATGCGAGCGCTTTCACGCCTGAAGTCCACCTTTTGCCCGTCCGCTCCGGCATCGGCGGAAGGAGCGGCTATTTTGTGGAAAAGAGCGGCGAGCCTGATCCGTATAATCTCCGGACAATTAACGATGCAGGCGAGGGTATGCTCGAAGATGCTGACGCCTGACCCCCTGGCGGTTTCGATGTTCGCGGCCGCATCGAGGCCGGGAAGCAACCTGGCAAGAGCGCCGCTTTTTCTCAGCAGGCCAAAAGCCCCGGATGCATTCGCGGCCGGCAGTATTTTGAGTATTTCGTCCCGAATCCGCTCGCCTGAAACGCTCTGCAGCTTTCCTGACAACTCCCGCATGGCGTCGAAAGCGGCATGATCGACCTGGAAGCTGTAAATTCCGCAAATCCGGGCGGCCCGTACGATCCGCAGCGGATCTTCAGAAAACCTGGCCCGAGGGTTTCCGACCGCCCTGATCAGGCCGGCTTTCAAGTCCTCGCAGCCTCGATGCGGGTCGATCAGAACACCGTGCGGATATGAAAGCGCCAGCGCATTGATTGTGAAATCGCGCCTCCCAAGGTCTTTCAATATGCCGGCCTCCCCAGGGGGCTCGAAGCTGGTTACTTCTATATCGCGGGTCCTTGTGTGGACCTGAACCGTGCCGTGGCGGACTCCCACCGGGATGACCCTTGGGAAAAGGGAGATGATTCGCCCGGTGCTTGCGCTGGTTGCAAGGTCCCAGTCCTTTGGCTCGATCTCGAGAAGAAAATCCCGCAACGCGCCGCCAACGACCCACACATCAGCTCCGGCACTGTGGATTTTTTCCATTACCCTGAGAACATCGCCGGGGACAAAGGAAAATCCAACTCTCACCCGCCCCGCGCCGTTCCAGCATCGATCTCCACCAACCACGCTGCGATCCTTCCCTCATTACGATTTTCGAAAAGGCTTGATCTTTTCGCCATCGCAAATATAATAGGCTAAGATGATTTGTGGCAAGCAACTTTAAGGCTTAATCGAATTCGCCGATTAGCCGATATAATCTGCAAGGCAGGATTTTTGGATGGATACAGAACAGGCATACGGCAAGATGCAGGAAGCAAATCGCATAATCGAAGATTTCCCCATCAGGAAATACGCGCTCAACATGGTCATTTTTTTCGCGGAGATTGCGGTCTGTTTCGCCATTGTCTACGCTATTCGGGCTTGACTTGTACGTTTCGGGTGGGTATACATGCTCAAACGTTATAAGATACGTTACCTGGAGATTTAGGATGATGACTCCCCTGTCTCTACTCCTGCTACTCGTTCTACTTAGTCCGCCGCGCCGGACCGGGGAACCCTTAGCCTTTCTCTTCCTATGACGTAAACTGAGACTGACTGACAATTAAAGGCCATGGGCGCTCCCCATGGCCTTTTTGCGTTGTGGAGCTTTTTTGATTTTGAACAGCCGGCATGGACAAAGGGGAACAAGATGAGCAGAAAGATACATATTTTCGACACTACGCTCAGGGATGGCGAGCAGGTCCCGGGCGCAAAGCTCAATAAGAGACAAAAGATTGAAATCGCCGAGCAGCTTGCAAAGCTCAATGTTGACATAATTGAAGCGGGTTTCCCCTGTTCTTCGCCCGGCGACCTCCAGGCGGTCAAGGCAATTTCGCAACAGGTGAAAGGTCCCGTGATCGCGGCCCTTGCGCGCGCGGTGCAAGAGGATATCGATATCGCATGGGAGGCCGTGCGCGAGGCGGAAAGGCCGCGGATTCACGTTTTCATTGGCTCATCGGATATTCACTTACAGAAAAAACTGCGGACGGACCGCGAAAGCGCTCTGGAGATGGCTGTGGAGGCGGTCAAATATGCAAGGCGCCTGTGTGATGAAATCGAATTTTCCACCGAAGACGGATCGAGGACTGATTTCGAGTTCCTGTGCCGCATTATCGAGGCTGCCATTAATGCCGGGGCCGGTGTGATCAACGTTCCCGATACTGTCGGATATGCCCTGCCGGAGGAGTTTGGCCATCTTATCCACAGAATCCGTGAGGCCGTTCCATCCATTGACCGCGCCGTTCTGAGCGTCCATTGCCACAATGACCTCGGGCTGGCGGTCGCCAACAGCATCGCGGCGATTCGCAATGGAGCGGACCAGGTTGAGTGCACGATCAACGGAATCGGGGAGCGTGCCGGAAACGCATCGCTCGAGGAAATCGTAATGGTTCTCAAGACACGGTTTGCAAATTACCAGGCGACCACAGCCATCAACACCACCGAGATATACCGTACGAGCCGAATGGTGAGCAGGATCATGAACATCCCTGTCCAGCCGAACAAAGCGATAGTTGGAAGCAACGCTTTTTCTCATTCTTCGGGGATTCATCAGGACGGGGTTCTCAAGGACAGGACCACATACGAGATCATGACGCCCGAGACACTGGGGATAAAACAGCACACCATAGTGCTCACAGCCCGCTCCGGCCGGGCCGCCCTCAAACACCGCCTCGGCGACCTCGGTTTTTCGCTCGACGCCGATGTCTTTGAACGCGTCTACAATCGTTTCATCGATGTTGCTGACCGGAAAAAAGAGGTTGGAGCCCAGGACCTTCAATCTATCGTGGAGATCGAGGTTTCCAAAGCGCCCGAGACATATAAGATGCACAGCCTGCAGATTATGAGCGGAAGCAAAATAGTCCCCCTCGCCTCGGTGACTCTTGAGCGGAACGGGCAACTCCTTACGGACGCTGCGACTGGAAACGGTCCGGTTGACGCTGTTTTCAACGTGATAGAGCGAATCACCGGAGTTTCGGGCAAGCTTCGCGATTATGACTTGAAGGCGGTTACAATGGGCCGGGACGCGCTTGGTGAAGCTATGGTAAGGGTGCAGATAGGCGATACGATCTATTCGGGCATAGGGACCAGTCCGGACGTAATCGAGGCCAGCGCCCGCGCATATCTGAACGCTTATAATCGATACTTTGCAAACGGCGGCGCAGAGACGATCAAAAGTTGAGGTTTCTACACTATTATACGTAAATAGCGCTGACGATTATCAGATCGTCCACTTTTTCGAAATAAGCCGTTTTAGGGCTCCATTGCTTCGTGGTGGGATGATACCATTTATAATCAACCCAGCCCTTCCCTTCAGAATTAGCCGCATCGACTATTTCTTTTATGAATTTCTTTCCGTCTGAATCCATCAGGTCAATGAAGTCTTCTCCCACGAACTTCTCGTTTATCCCATGGGCCAGCATGGTTCCCTTTTTGTTGAGCACGTAAATGTACATCTCGTCCTGGACGAACATCCCGTTAGGGTTGGAAAATTCGGCAAGAGCGATCCTCTTGCCTGCGGCCTTGTAAAATGATTTGGCGTTGTTCACCCAATCCCTTGCATCATCCCTGGTCCTTAAACTCATTACAGCCCTCCTCCGACATGGAAACAGAAAAAGGAAATTAGAATAATATTACATATATATATTATCGGCCGGGGAAACAGTCAATATCCTTCCTCCCTCGAACCGTGATGCAAACCGAGGCGCCGGGACTTCGCGGGGCAAAGATCCAAACCACAGGCATTCGTTTGCCGGAAGACCCAAAATTTCGCCTCTTAACCTGACAGGCGTTTACGAAGAAAGTTCAGGCGCCTATATGGACTAAACCGGGCATAATTCACTTACTTTCGGGTCTAAATCGCATCAAACCTTTCTTGAACAAATTCTCCGACATGTTTAGAATACAAAGTTGATTTTGGATTTGAGTGCGAGCATCCGGGAAAAATGAAAACATTCGAAACCGATGCAATCGTTTTGAGCACACGCGACTATGGCGAATCTGATCGCCTGGTGACGTTCCACTCCGCCGGATTCGGGAGATTGCGCGGAATTGCCAAGGGCGCCAGGAGAAGCAGGAAAAGGTTCGCTAACGTATTTGAGCCGTGCAGCCTCGTGCGCGTGGAATGCCGGGAGAGGAATTCTTTTATCTGGATCGAAGCCTGCAAACTGGTGGAACCATATCTGCCCATGCGCGCAGACATCGAGAAATGGGCATATGCAGCGCTTTTTTCCGAAATTATTCTTGAAATGGTCCCCGAAGGGGAATCACACCTTGCCCCCTTTCTTCTTCATAAAGAGACCCTCGACAGATTGGAACGGGACAAGGACCCGCAGAATGTGTTAGTATTGGCGCTGTTGCGTTTTCAATTTTTGATGGGATATATGCCTGCCCTGGATGGGTGTGTGATTTGCCGGCGCAGGTTCGAAACCGCCAACAAATGGTTTTGGCAGGCGGCGGAGGGGAAACTGGTCTGCGAGGATCACTTTTGTCCGAATACCAGCTATATTGCCATGGACACGGGCACACTGGCGCTAATACATTATTTAAGGAAGATTCCGCTCGAGAAGACGTGGCGGCTTCGGATGCGCCGGGAAATGAAGGCGCCCCTCCTGATGGGCCTTCTCGACTGGTTCTGTTGCAATACCAGAAAGGAAATCCAGAGCATCAAGGTGCTTGAGCAAATTTTACCCTCATGTGGATTTGCCTGGCCGGTCAACAGAAAAGATTCGGCAAGGTAAAGGGATTCGGGAACCAATTGCTGGGCCCGGATAACCGGGAGCCGGCTTTTTGGAGAAGGTTTTTTTATGGAGTGGATCAGCCATTTCGAGGGAATCGCTCAAAACTCCCCGTGGCTTGCAATAGTTCTCTCGTTTGCCGGAGGCGTTCTGGCAAGCTTTACCCCATGCACCTATCCCATGATGCCGATAACGATCGCCTTTATCGGCGGGAAGGCGAACGGCAGCAGACGCAGAGGGTTTTTGCTTTCGATCTTTTATGTCCTGGGCATGTCGATTGTTTATTCAGCTTTAGCCATGTTTGCGGCCCTTACCGGACGGTTGTTCGGCGCCCTTACCGCCAGCCTCTGGGCTTATCTGATCGTTGGCAATATTTGCCTTTTTTTCGGACTCGTGATGCTGGAGGCCGTCCCCCTCGTCCCGCCCGGTTTTCTCAATAACCTGAGGGTGACAGAGTTTAGAGGCCACGATGTTTTTACCAGCATGATACTTGGCGGGGCATCCGCTTTAGTGGTGAGCACCTGCACCACTCCCATTCTGGGCGTTCTTCTGGCCGTGGTTGCGGCCAGGCGCCAGATCGCCCTTGGGGTTGGAATGCTTTTCTCCTTTTCAATCGGGCTGGGAGCGCTCGTAATAATAGTGGGCACGTTCACCGGATTGCTTACCTCGCTGCCGCGATCCGGGATATGGATGCTTCGGGTCCAGAGGGTCTTCGGAGTGCTTATGATTCTGGCGGCGGAATATTTCCTCGTAAAGAGTGGAGAATTTTTGATATGAACCGTTTTAAAAGCGGCAAAATGTTCGCGGCGCTTTTGTTTTCATTCATTTTGTTGATAACGATTCTAATCCGTTTACCGGCCGTGGCGGCCCAGGAGAACCAGACTGCGCCGGCTGTTGCTGCGCCTGATTTTGCGCTCCAGGACCTTAAGGGAACAAACGTAACCTTGAGCCAGTTCAGAGGAGACAAGCCGGTCCTTCTCTATTTCTGGGCCACATGGTGCCACGTCTGCAAGACTGTGCGCCCTTCGGTAATCGAACTGCGAAAGGCCACCACGCAGGACGCCATTGAGATCATTGCGATCAATGTAGGCAGCGGAGATTCGCTGGCCAAAGTAAAGCGTTTCGAAGCAGCCGATCCGGCGCCCTACATCGTCTTATATGACCCTGATTCAAAAGTGACTCGTTCCTACCGGGTGGAAGGAATACCCCATTTCGTTCTGCTGGATAAAACCGGAGCGATCAAATACGAGGGCAACCAACTACCTCGGGATCCAATGGATCTGCTCAGGTAGGACATGGGGAACAGAAAGCAGGATCGATGAAAGATGTGCTGACTGTCATCATGGCCGGAGGCAGGGGCACGCGGCTGATGCCGCTCACCGCAGAACGATCCAAACCCGCTGTCCCTTTTGGGGGCATATACCGGTTGATCGATATACCCCTGAGCAACTGCATCAATTCACAGCTTTACAAGATTCTGATCTTTCCACAGTATAAATCACAATCCCTGGTGGACCACCTCGAAGAGGGCTGGAATATATTTTCCGGCGATCTCGGCCATTATTTGCGAATAGTCGCCCCACAACAGAGAACGGGAGAGCAATGGTACCGGGGGACAGCGGACTGCGTGCGCCAGAATCTGTATCTGATCGAGCATGAGATGCCCAGGTACGTTCTGATCCTTTCAGGGGACCATGTGTATAAAATGGACTATTCGGCGTTTCGGGATTATCACGAAAAAGTCGAGGCCGACGTAACCGTGGCTCTTTTGGAAGTGGACCGGTCACAAGGCTCTGAATTCGGGATTGCTGAAGTGGACGACAATCTCAGAATCCGCGCCTGGGAGGAAAAGCCAAAGGAGCCAAAGCCTATTCCGGACGACCCGGAGCGGTGTCTGGCCTCAATGGGGATTTACCTGTTCAGGACCGACCTGCTCCTCGACCTGCTTCACAAGACAGACCATGACGATTTCGGAAAAGACATAATCCCTAGAGTCATAGAGAATCTGAAAATCCATGCTTACCCTTACAGGCGCATGAACCGGATTTCCGATTATATCCGCCAGGTGGACCCCGACGGGGTCAGGAGGCTTCACCTGGTGGAAGCGACCCGCGACTCGCAGTACTGGAGGGATGTGGGCACACTCGACTCCTACTGGAACGCCAACATGGATTTGACCGGCGTGGACCCTTTCTTCAACCTCTATGGGTCTCTTTGGCCTGTCAGGACCCGCCTGCGCCAGTACCCGCCGGCCAAGTTTGTTTTCAACGACCCAGGGCACATGGAGCCGAGGACCGGGACTGCGGTCGATTCACTGGTTTCACCCGGCTGCATAATAAGCGGAGGGACCGTAAGGAGTTCGGTGCTTGCCTGGGACGTAACGATCCGAAGCTGGGCGCAGGTTGACGAATCGGTTATCATGGACCGTGTGGAAGTGGGCCGTCACTGCAAAATAAAAAAAGCGATCATAGACAAGGATAACATTATCCCGCCTTACACTGAACTTGGAATAAACCCGCAGGCCGACAGGGAAAGATTTACCGTGACTCCTCGGGGGATAGTCGTAGTGCCGAAACGATATTTCTGGCCGCAATGATTCGACCGGCAACTCCGGCGACAGAGCTTTTTTTCCACGGTTTCCTCGTCATCTATAGCGGGCTGCGCCCATCGGTTTGGCGAAGCGTGCCGCCCAGGCCACCAGTTCCGGCTCCTTTTTGAGGTATTCTTTCATCTCTTCGCCGGGCAGGGGGGGGCTGAACATATACCCTTGCACCGCGCCGCATCCACGGTCTCTCAGAAACGAAAGTTGCTCCTCGGTCTCGACCCCTTCGGCTATAACCTCCAGATTGAGGCTCTGCGCCATTGCAATAATTGCCGTTGCAATCGCCTCGTTGTCCCGGTCGCCAGGAATGTCACGAATGAATGAGCGATCTATCTTGAGGATATCCAGTGGGAATCGTTTAAGATGGGCCAGCGATGAATAGCCGGTCCCGAAGTCATCGATGGCGACCCGCAGCCCCATCTGTTTAAGCTCGCGCAGGATGCCGGAGGCCTCCTCCATATTCTTCATGATGGCGCTCTCGGTGAGTTCGATCTCGAGCCAACGGGCATCGAGGCCCGATGCTTTCAAGGCGCTCGTTATTGCAGCGACCAGTCTTTGAGGCTTGAACTGAAGGCTTGATATATTGACGGCCATGCGTCTGGGAGGCAGTCCCATCTTTTGCAGGGCCATATTATAAATGCATGCGGTGTTCAATACCCACTCGCCTATCGGCACGATCAGGCCGGTCTCTTCGGCCACCGGAATGAAATCAGCAGGAGGAACAGTTCCCAGTTCGAGACGGTTCCAGCGAAGCAGGGCTTCCATCCCTATGATCTTCCCCGAATTGATATCGACCTGGGGCTGATAGTGAATAAGGAACTCCTGACGGTCCAGCGCCTTTCTGAGCGCGTTTTCGAGCGACAGCCTCTGGAACGATGACGCGTTCATCGCCTCAGAGTAAAACTGGTAATTGTTCCTGCCCTGCTCTTTTGCGCTATACATCGCCGCATCGGCGTTTTTCAACAGCGTATCGGGATCTTCCCCGTCCATAGGATAGACAGTGATACCGATGCTCCCGGTAATGAAAATCTCGTGGCCTGCCAGCATGAGAGGACTTGATACAGATTCCAGGATACGTTTTGCAATCTTGGCCGAGTCCTGAACATGGACTATCTCCGGCAGCAGTATCGTAAACTCATCTCCGCCAAGCCGTGAAACGCTGTCTACATGGCGCGCCGGTTTATCGCTCTTGCGAACGCCTTCGCGTATCCGCTCGGCGACGCTCTGGAGCAACAGGTCTCCGACCTTGTAGCCGAAGGTGTCATTTATACGTTTAAATCTGTCCAGATCAAGGAACAGGGTCGCGACATAACGACCGTGACGCTGGGCCTGGGCAAGCGCCTGAGCCAGATGTTCCTTGAAAGAATTGCGGTTGAGCAGTCCGGTAAGGATATCGTGATAAGCCAGGCGGAATACACGCTCCTCGGTCCTTTTACGCTCCGTAATGTCGCGCACTATCGCCAGGGCCTCATCTTTACCGCTGCCCACAATGCGCCACTCATAATATCGGGCCTCTTCGTCCACCTGGAGGTTATGTTCGAAAAACTGCATCCCGCCAAAAGTGAGCGCCCGATGCAGGTTTTGCATAATCGGCCGGGAAACCTCTTCGCTAAATACCTCGTTGATCTTCTTAGACAACACTCCGGCGCCGGAAAATACATGGTCGAAACCGCCAGGTTCCCGCAACTCCAGGGTCCGGCCATCGCTTGTGATCCGAAGCAAAAGATCGGGCAGAGCGTCGATGAGCGCCCGGTTCTTCATCTCGCTTCTTCTGAGATCATCGCTCACAATGCTCGATCGCCAAATGTAGCGCAGGCGATGATGGAAAATGGCCCAGTTGATCGGTTTGGTGATAAAATCAGTAGCGCCCGCATCGTAGGCGCGGTTAATCGAATCCATATCATCCAACCCGGTCATCATCAGCACAGGGATATGCCTGCCTTCTTCCGATCTGTTTCTTATCTCCCTGCAAACGGTAAAGCCGTCCATCTCGGGCATGATCACGTCGAGCAGAACTATGTCGGGTTTGGAGCGCTCAAAGGCTGACAAAGCCTCGATACCGTCCGCCGCCTGCTCGACGATGAAGCCCGATTCCTCCAGAAGGGTGGATGCAATCAGCCGCGCCCCCCGGTCATCATCCACGACCAGGGCAACCTGCCTATCGTCCAGGTTAAACAAAGCATCCATCAAAACCCCTTTTGAATCTCGCGCTTCAACGCTTCCTTCACCTTCTCGTATTCCAAGCGAATCCGGGAAATCAGCGTACCGGCACCATCCATGGAGTTTCCACGGGCTATATCTTCGACATGCTTGCACATCACGGCAAGAGTAGCCGCTCCCAGGCCTGCGCTGGCCGATTTGAGCGCGTGCGCCGCTTTGGCTACACCTTCCACATCAGCCGCATCGAAAGTTTCACTTAGCCTGTCGATCAGAATCGGAGAATCATTCAAATAAATGCCTATAACGGTAGAAAGCATTCTGGGGCCATTTGGTCCCAGCGACCTTATGTTATCCAGGCTACCGCGATCCAGGTAATCTTCGGCGACATTTTCCGGCAGTCCCGAATCCGAGACAAATCCCTGTGAACTCGGCTCTGAATCCAAGGCAGAGATTCTAACTCGCCATTTTTCCATCATGCGGGAAAGCTCCTGCAGCCGGAAAGGTTTTCCCAGATAATCATCCATCCCTGCTTCAAGGCATCGGCTGCGGTCCTGAACGGAGGCATGAGCAGTAAGCGCCACTATTGCAGCCCTGGACCTCCCCTGCTGCTTCTCCCTCCATCTGATTAAGCGGGTCGCTTCGAAGCCATCCATCACGGGCATCTCACAGTCCATAAAAATGATGTCATATCTGCTCGCTTCCATCCGATCCAGCACTTCAGCGCCATTTGAGACGACATCGACACGACATCCAAAGGCCTCCATCATAGTGCGCCCGACTTCCTGGTTGACGGGATTGTCTTCGACCAGAAGAACATTAGAGTTACACATTTTCATGACAGGATTCTTCTCTCCGCAATCCAAACAAGGTCACCTCAAAGGGAAAGCGCCAAGCCTCATATAATAATCGGAATCAACTGAAAAATCTTAAATGCTTATCCATACATCTACAGAATCCGGCACTCAGAGCAAGCGAACAACGATTGGTGCTGACGCTTTGCAGGAGAGTCTACGCGGGAAGACAAAAGCGCCCTTACCCGGAATCGCTGGTTGACATCGGTCCAGGGGATCATTATCGGCAGAATGCCCCTGCGTGGTGTTTTCGAAACAATAGCAAACGCAGGGTCCAAATTTGACGAACTGGGATATTTCGGGGATGAAAAGCGAAAAGAGCTTATCCGGCTGCTTTTGAGAGGACTTGTGGAATGGACCTGTGTAGGTCGTTCATTCGCAGGATTGGAACCAAGCTGCTCATACAACGCAGCAACAAAAAAATGACAGGGACCTGCTAGACCCTGTCATTTTTGAATGTCAACCCCTCGCTGTTACGCCGCAGCGCCGGATATGGAAGCGCAACCCGGTCTACTGCCTGTAAGGGTGACCATAATAGGCGTAATAGTGGGGGTAGGGCCGACAATAGGAGTAGTAAGGGTTGTAATACCCGTAATGGCGGTGATGATATCCCCCCCAATAGTGGCCGCCCCAGCGCCCATGGTGTCCGCGCCTGGCATCGCTGGGCGCCGCCATGAAAAGCGTGCCCAGAATCACCATCACAGCCAGAGCTATCTTCAAGCTACGAGCCAATCTCATCTCAATTACCTCCCTTTGTCTTCGATTCACAATGCGGATTGGTCCTTTCCCGCTTATTTTGTTCTTCTTACTTAACCATTATGACGAACGGGCCCGTATATAGTTCACATAGAAAATTATCGACCGCTTAAACGAGGGCCGCAAAGAGGACGAGATAGCTGCCGAAGTGTTCGAAACCGCGTTTGGGAAGTATTTTCAACGGACACTCTGGATTCTAAGTGATCCATGTGGCCGCCGCGTCAAAAGAGCGCCAGATGGGACGATCGAGGGGAGGACAAAAGATGGCGACAAAGCCCTGGCGGCGTCAGAGCAAAGTGCGCGAGAGCAGGTGCTTTCTGTTCTCCGGGCGGTTATACTCAATCGTAGTAGCTGTTTCCAAGTCATTATCATCATTTGATAGTGTAAGTCCTCATATACCCAGGCTCCTGCAAGGGCTCTGAACGTCAATGCGCGACTTCCACTTAAGCATCAACTTCCGAACGGGGAAAACGATGGAAAAACGTCACCTCAGAGTGCTTCTCATCGAAGATGACGAGGATGATTATACATTCTTTCAAAACGTGCTCTCAGAGATCAGTTCGACGACGTTTCGTCTGGAATGGGCGAATACATACGAAGCGGGTTTACGAGGGATTCGTCGTGCCGAGCACGATGTTTATCTTCTTGACTATCTCCTGGGGACAAGAAACGGGTTGGAGCTCTTGCGCGAGGCAGTCGCAGGCGGGTGCGAGACGCCGATTATCCTGCTTACCGGCCATGGAGGATACGATGTAGATGTCAAAGCCATGGAGGCAGGTGCGGCTGACTACCTGGTCAAGGGACAAATCACTGCCGATCTCCTTGAGCGCTCCATCCGCTACTCGATAGTGCAAAAGCATGCGGATGCAGAACTGAGAAGATACCGAGACCATCTGGAAGACGTTGTTATGGAACGCACCAGGGAACTCCAGGAAGCCAACCTCAAGCTTAAGATCGAAATCGATGTGCGCCGCAAAGCCGAAGAGGCCAGCAGAGAATTGGCGGCCATTGTGGAAGGCTCCGATGACGCAATAATATCACAGACTTTGGATGGCGTAATCACGAGTTGGAACAAGGCTGCCCAGATCCTTTACGGCTATAGCGCCGCAGAAGCGATTGGACAACCGATATCCTTCCTGACCCCACCCGATGGCCCTGATGAGGCGCCTGACATTCTTAGAAAAATAGGACAGAATGAACGGATCGTTCACTATGAAACTATACGGCTAAGGAAAGATGGCCAAAAAATCAACATTTCTTTGAGCGTATCCCCTCTTAAGAATGACGTGGGGGAGATTATTGGCGCATCGACTATCGCAAGAGACATCACCGAGCGGGAACGGGTGCGCAAAGAGAGAGAGAAGCTCATCGCAGAACTCCAGGAAGCGCTTGCCAAGGTCAAGACCTTGAAGGGCTTGCTCCCTATTTGCGCCTGGTGCAAGAAAATACGAGATGATCAGGGCTATTGGCGGCAGATCGAAGCCTATGTTCAAGACCATTCCGAAGCCGACTTCAGTCATGGCATTTGCCCTGAATGCGCTCATAAGATTCGTGCGGAGACTCATTGAACACGGACGTGGTTTACCGAATATCCGGATGGGGCCGCAGAACTTCCATGGATTCCTTCGGAAAGTATACGGCCACCTGGATAAGTCTTTTCCAGGGCTTGGAGCCCAGGCATCCTGCAGGCCGGCCTGTTTAATCATCTCCAGGCCGCGCTCCTCGCCCTGCTGTGCATCCCCATAGCGCTCTCCATCCGGAAACTCCCGATGAGAGACCGCAAGCCTTCAGATCCTGCCTGCTCATCGTGCCGCCTGCAATCTCGACACCCAGCGAGAGGCTCTTGCAATTAAAGCACGGTTCGTGTTTACTACGGCATATTCACCCCTACATTTCAGAGGATGGCGAAAATGATCGAACTGCTTCAGGCGCTTCCCATTTTTTCTTCACTCAAGAAGAAAGAAATCAAGTTCCTGGCGGAGATCGCCAGGGAGGTTGACTATCCTCCCAATACTATTCTCTTGCACGAAGGCGACTTTGGGAACTGTCTATATGTCATCATCGAAGGCCGCCTCGAGATTCTAAAATCGCTTGGCACAGCCGGCGAGTATGTTATCGGGTTTCGCGGTCCCGGCGACTATATCGGGGAAATGTACCTGTTCAACCCCAAAAGAGTAAGGACTGCAAGTGTAAGGTCCCTGACTCGCGTGAACTTGTTGGAAATAGCAACGGACGATTTTCAAGCTCTTTTGAACCGACGGTCTGAATTGGAGTATGCATTGGCGTGCGGGATAACTCAGCGCCTGCTGGATACAGAAATGATGCTTCTTCGCACAATCGCAGAGAAGGACCGCAAGCTGGCCCAAGCCCTGACAAGAGCTAAATCCCCCGAACAGGAAGAAGCATATGAGCCTGATAATCTCAAAACCGATCATGCTTTGGAAAAAGAGGATATAAGAACGGAGACTGGGATTGGAACTCTTCCGATCAGGGTCCTGACATTCGGGAACTTCCAGGTTTTCCGAGGCGAAACCAGGGTGCCGGACCAGAACTGGAGAGCAAAGGCTCCGAAATTGATGCTAAAGGCGCTGATAGCCCGGGGGGCGTCAGGCGTGCCCAAGGACCTGCTCATCGATGATCTCTGGCCCAATGCGTCGTCCGATTCAGTTGAAAGCCAGTTCAAAGTGGCTCTGCATCGGTTGCGTTACGCTCTTGAGCCTTTGATGGACAAATCCCGAGGCTCCTCCTATGTGATCTTAAAAGATAATCTGGTCTCTCTGAGAAAGGATCTTTGCCGTACGGACCTCGATGAATTCCTGTCACTGGAAAAGCAGGGAAAAAGGGCTGAAGAAGCAGGAGACCAGGGACGAGCCATCCTCTGTTACAGATCGGCAATCGAGATCTACGGTGGGGATTTTCTTGCCGAGGACCTCTATGAGACCTGGGCCGAAGTGAAAAGGTATCAGTTGCGCACCATGTACATCGACCTTTTGTACCGCGCGTCCGGGTTATACGAGGCGCAGGGGAAGTCCAGGAAAGCCATCGAGTACTATAAAATGATAATCAAAACCGATCCCATCTGTGAAGCCGCTTATCAGAAGTTGATGCTCATTTACTCCAACGGGGGCATGCGGGCTGAGGCCCTGAAGGTATATGAAGATTGCAGAAAGGCCCTTGAGCGAGAGATTGGGGTGCACCCGGGAAGACTGACTTCGTCTATTTACAGGAAAATTATAGAAGCTCCCTAAGTCCGGTAAGGATTTACGGTCCGCTGTGTGAAGAGATTCAGCAGGTCGCGTGTGACCAGACTTATATTTTACGGTCTGTCGGCGCGTGCGCGGATCAAAGCCCGCCTTCTTTGTTCTGGCATAAAAATTGAGTTGCCCTTTGAAGGCGGCGCTGTTAAATTTGACAGGTTATAATTAGTTTCCGTCCGGAAAGGGTTCTTTTCCGCCTTGGGGCGTGGGATCCGCCTTTCCGAATCGGAAACCGCCAGTCTCTTTTCCGTAGTTTCCGGTTGGAGACTAATTATTTTTTCAGAGCGCCAGTGGCAGCACCGGGGCTCTAAATGTCTTAAAATCCGGGACTTTTTGTGCCGCCGGCTTCAAAATTCAATACAGTAAGGAAATCCTATGTTGAAGACCCGTAAACCTATACTTCTCATTGTAGTCGTATCAGTGTTTTTGGCCCTCGGAGGCTGGGCGACGCTCAAGGCCAAGACAACCACCCCTGAAAACCAGGACGCCTATCAGTATTTGAAGCTCTTCAGCGACGTCATCTCTATCGTACAGGATAACTACGTGGAAAAGACCGATCAGAAGAAGCTTATGTACGGGGCGATAACCGGCATGCTGCGGGAACTCGACCCGCATTCTTCATTTCTTAAGCCTGAGGATTACAAGGAACTTCAGATCGAGACCAAGGGGAAGTTCGGCGGCCTTGGAATAGAGATCACCATTCGTGACAACATTTTGACGGTTGTCTCCCCCCTCGAAGACACCCCGGCTGATAAAGCCGGCATCCAGGCAAACGATCAGATCATGAAAATCGACGACCTGTCCACGCAGGACATGTCCCTGATGGACGCGGTGCAGAAGATG
>PLSV01000090.1 GCA_003165235.1 Syntrophobacteraceae bacterium | reverse complement strand
GGCTTATTTACGGACAAGCCCTTAAAGAGCTCCAAAGCACATCCTGGGGAGCCTCTGCACATTCTGCAGGGGTGAGGTGCTCATGTTGCGCACGATTATCGGCTGGCTTAACTAAACAGGAAATTTGCAACCGTAACCTAAAATGGTTGTATAGGTTAGGGCGATCGGAGCCCTGGAGATTGTAACCCGCCCGTCTTCGAGCNNAGGACCCCGTTGTGGGCGAGGCTGACTTCCCCCGGCTTCGGCATGTGGCCGCCGCCGGCCAGCCCGGCGTCCGATATGCTGTGATGAGGCGAGCGGAACTGGCGCTTAACGATGAGCGGGCTTTCATTGAGCATTCCGGCTACGCTGAATATCTTCGAAGTCTCAAGCGCTTCGTCGAAGCTAAGCGGCGGAAGGATCCCGGAGAGGCGCTGGGCGAGCATCGTCTTGCCGGACCCGGGCGGACCGATCATGAGCCTGTTACCTGACAGTGTTGTTTTAGTGTAATCAATGGGTTACGTGGTTTTTGCTGCTTTTGGAAAGTCAACCCTGTAATGCTCAGCCAGTATTTGCTGCTCCTCTTCATCATATTCAAAAAACTCGCCGCCGCCGCCCTGTTTGTATATGGCTTGGGTCATAGCAGTTCCAAAGTCTTCATCCATTTCCATGGACTCACGAATACCCCGGCGTGGATAAATCACCCTGATAATCCCACTTTTGAATTCGATCAAAATCTTCAACTCATCCTTAGCGTGTGTAATTTTATAATCAAGCTCAGCTTCAAAGTTCTTGTGGTCAGGTGTCTCAGGGTTTGGCTCACACATTTGGAGAAGAGCCTTTTTGTCCAGTTCTGTCATGCGCGGGTCACCTTCTGGATAAATCAAAATCCGCTCTATGAGCCGCTGAATTTCCTGCCGGAGGCGAAGCTTCAAGTCAATCAATTCTTGCCCTTGAAGTCCTCCAAGAGCATCGAAAAGCTGAGCGAGATTTTCAAGGTGTTCCTTTGTGTCCTGTCCAGCCCTGGATGCTAACTCAAATTCACGCTGTGTAGCTATATATTGCCCCTCCAAGGCACTTTGTTCATCAAGGACGGTCTGGAGTCTGGTTTCCAACCTTTGCCGTATTTCTTTGGATTGTGTGCCCGCTATCGAATCAATCAGATTGTCGGCTTGTTCGTTCAGATTTTCCAGCTTACCTCGAATGGCGGACAATTGCCCCTGAAGCATCCTAATTTTAGTCTCAGCCGCCTCGCGGCCGGGGAGAAGGTCTCCTGGATTTAGCCCTTTGCAATACCGAAGAATAGTACCCTCAATTTGAGGCACGGGAACAGACAAAACCTGACATCCAACACGGCGAACGGCACTACTACATACATAATATTGCCCCGGACTTTTATCGGTGTAGTGCATGCTAGCGCCGCAATAACCACATTTGATGACGCCAAGAAACAGGTTAGCGGTTTTGACACTGGTCCCTCTTCCGACCGGGTATCCGTGCTTGGTAACAACCTGAGAAGATTTGAACAAGGCTTGGACAGCATAGAAAAGGGTCTCTGCTCCATCAAAGGCGGGTGGGAAATCCTGCTGCGGTTCGCCAACGGGTACTCTTTTACCATTTACAAGTCGATGTGGCTGATTTTCGCCGATAACAGCCCTGAATTTAAGAATTTTTTCGATATAGCTTGGCCACCATCCATGTACTCCCCCATGGCGAGAGCTACGAGGCATCCAGGGGAAATGCGGCGTTGAATTAAATTCCTGAGCAATTCGTTTTGAGCTTTTTCCGGCCATTTTTCGATGACAGCGGCGCGTTCAGGAATTTTTTCGTAAGATTTCTTGTCGGCTGAGAGTTTTAACCAAGCAGGACATTTTCCTGTTAACTTGAGCCCGCCATTACTACATTTTTTGCGCTTTTCCTCCCATGCCTCTTTCAGCCTTTTTGATTTCTTCCGGGATTCCTCATGCCCCTGAGATAATTTCATGGCGGAAATAACCATCTGACCAAAATCAAAGCTCTCAGGAGTATAAATCATCTCGTCCACTATGGAATGAATCTCAATTCCTGAAACGAGGAGGCCAGTGAACAAATGTACCGCTTCTAAAAGTTCCTGGCGCGTGAGCCTATCGAGTTCTTCAAGGATAAGGACATCCCCTCTTGGTATTATTCCCGTCTCAACGAGTTTCAGGAATTGACCCAGCGTCCCTTTGGTTCGATGGTCTCCATGGAAAGCTGATAATCCAAGGTCACGAAGTTTTAGCTTAGTGTCAAGCACTAACCCGTGCTCCCGCGCCCATTTCTCCGATAATTCTAACTGCCGCCGAAGACTATCGCCTTTTCGCTGCTCAGGAGTGCTGAAGCGGATATAGCTGTATGCGGTCGGCTTCGACATCGCTAATTTCTCTTGCCCACGCAGTCTTTTTCTCTTTGAAGATATTCTGTCATTGCCTGTTCCAGCAGTTCTCCAAGGGTCGTTTCTCTTTGTGCAGCCAATATCTTGAATTCCTTTAGCAAAGCTGAATCAAGCTTCACCCCGGTTTGCCTGCGCTCCGGCTCCTGTGTTTTAGTAGTAGTCGGCATTTTGTTCTCCTTTCATTACTGGCCCCAAAGGCCTTTGATCTGTTTTTGAATGTCTTCAGCGGTGACATCGGCGTAAATCTGTGTCGTTTGAATCGACTGGTGCCCAAGTTGCTTCTGCAAGGCCCGGAGGTCTTTTTGCTGCCGGTAAAACTCAACCGCATAGGAGTGGCGCAAAGCGTGGACTGACTTATCGGATTCATAAAGGTCGAGAATTCTTAGATACTTCTTCACGAGTTGTTGAACGGCTTGAGCGGTCCATGGCCCACGTTTGCCGACAAACAGGTAATCGTCCATCCCGGTAGGCTCGCCACGGGACTGTTTCCACGTTACGAATTGCTTCATGTGCTTTTTCAGGGAGTCAGGAATTTGAACAGTTCGGGATTTGGAACCCTTGCCGTTTCTCACAAATAACGCACATTCACCATAACCAGCTTTTAAGTCACCGCATCTCACGTCTGCCGCCTCGGATACGCGAAGTCCGGTGGAAGTGAGCAAATCAATTGCCATCCACTCCCTTACCGCCGTCACCTGAGCGCGTTCCAAGTCGAGGGCAGCTTGATCGCGAACGGTGCGCCTGAGCAGCTTGATTTGCTGTTGATTAAAATACTTAATGCCGTCGATGTTCTGGACTTGGCGGGAAGCCTTTGGGCAGGCCTTCTCGCGCTTGGCCGGAAATTGGATAATTCTGCCGTTCTCAGTACCCATGATTTTCCCCTCCATATGCTTTTCTATTGAATTTTCACGTAATTTTTGGACGGAGGAATAAGACTTCGTCCTGCCTGCTTTCCTGAGATTCAATAGATAAGCGGACTTATCTATTCCATAATGTATCTACATTATGTGTATAACATCCATTATGTGAGATATAAAGCGGAAAAAGTTGTAGGAAAACAATTAGTTGAGTTTAAAACATGGAAGGATGCTTTGAATGTGAATGGAGGGAAATCGAGGGTAACAGCGGCGGGACTCCTCATTCAGCGAACATCATTTTGGTATCCCTTAGCCGAGATATCGTTGCCGAAGCGGCCTGGACGTATGGTTTCCTCAACACGCAATCAGGGACCCGGCGAGCGACAATCCAAAAACGACTTACGTCCCTCCCGGTCCCTTGGAACTGCTAACCAAAATCTGCCACCTCTCAGCCACTTTCTGGACTTAACCCCTATGGCAATATGGGTTTTCGGAAAATGTTTTCATTTCTCTCACCGTAGGTGCGGCGCGATGCGGAAGATCGTGCTATTCAGCACATTTTCAGGTCTCATTCCAAGCGGAAATTATTCGCGCTGCCCATTCCTTGCTGAATCCATCACTTACCGCCTTTTCTAGATGGCTCCTGATATCGGCTTCATTTGGTCTGTAATTCGGTGCGTAAGCCCGACTCATATAACCCGCAAGAGAAATTGTTTTCAAATCTTCAGAAAGAAGTGCTGGTATTTCTTCTTCCTTCAGGATCGGCGAGTGCTTCCGTAAGAACTGCGCAAAGTAAGATATTCGGTTCAAGGCGGACAAATTCCCGGCGTTTTTTAACAGGTCGGCACAATCCGGTAATGCTTTATTTGCCGACTGAATAAATTTCTCTTCTGCCTTCTCTAAGCCTTCCACAAAATGCCCGATATCACCGCCTATTGACGTTGCTTCTTCTATGAGTTCTTGGATTTCATTTAAAGTAGTTGTTACTTGGGACAGGGGTATGCTCTCCTGTTCCTTTAATTTTGATGAAAATGTTCTGACTTTTTCCACGAACCGTTGCTGTTCAATGCGGTCCCTTTCCTTTGCTTCATCGATTTCCTTCTGAGTCACAACTCTTCGTTCTGGTAGAAACAGAAGATTACCTTCTCTCCGTTGAAGGTGTCGTTCAAAACAGCCGGGGTTATCACTCCATGGGGATTCTTCATCAGGGTCAAGTTGTTTCATGAGCCTGTAGGCAACATCAACGGGGATTTCCGCTCCATATCTTTCGAACAACTCTTTCTTTATCCGCTCAAAATCCATTTCCGCATCAGGGTCGTTTCCGTCATAAGAAAATTTTTCCAGTGATATTGTATTACCCTTAGCCGCTGATTCGTCTATAATTGCCTGTCTTTTCCTCTCAATCTCGGTGAGGTCTTTTCGGACCAATTCCAAGACCATTTCAGCCTGATCTTTGGTGAGAGTCATCTTTCCTTGAGACAAAGAAGCGATTAAATCTTGCCTGCCTCGGAAATTATCTCCCTGATATTTTCGGAGTGAGTCTAATGCATTCTCTGCCTGATCCCTGCTGAGAGTGACAATACCTTTGCGCCGTGAGTAGATAATCCAGCCAGCAGTAATCAGTATTGCCACTCCGATTCCCAGCCACTGCATAGACCCTCTCCTTCCAGATCACACGTTACAAAGACTATACACTACTCAATCCTTCTTATACATTGTTGCACGGCTTCCATTAACTTCTCATATGTGTAAGAATCTAACTCCTTATTCCTTTGCGTGAAGTTTTCATTACGTAGATAGGCTGGAGCTAGAGCGACTTCGAGGTTTACAAGGGATGCACGAAACCAGTTTATTTTTAAATTAGAAATAGCATTTGCGAGGTTAAGTTTCTCCCAATATCCAAAGGAATCTTTTACTGAGTTCAGCGAGTCGATTATTAGGTCTGCAATCCTATTTCGAATATACTCAGTTTTGCCGTTTTCTTCGATCTGTTGAATAATTACATCTATTTCCTCTGATATGCGTATTCTTAGCATTTTATGTTCCCTCAATAAAATCGTAAACTCTTAGAACGTACCACTACACCGAACTGGACTTGCGTTTTACGGTCTGGCGACTGTCCCTTTTGGGTATAACCCGCGTTCATATAGATTTACCCCGATGCGATGAAAACCGAATCGCTTAAATATAAAGGACATTTTACTCAGCACAAATGCTGTCAGTTTGGTGAAGGGTTTTCCTTCATTATATTCTACTCTCCGAGTTAATAAGTGAAGAAGCACTGTTTGGTGTTTACTTTTTTCAAGCAGAGATTGCTGATCCGGCATTTGTTCCACTAGAGAATTGAAAAGGTTTCGGCAAAGTATTTCCCAGCCGTTTACCTCTAATTCAGCAGAATGATTTGGAGAATCAATGAGAGAGAACGACCATTCAGCCTCCCAAAAACCAAGTTGGTCACAGGCAAATTGAAATATTTCCCAACACTCAGAAACGGTGATCTCAGCCGATCCGTCTACAATCAGACGTGCAAAATCTGGAAAATGAACACCTCCACCTTTATTTGCAAGCACCTCTAATTGTGCCATTAGATCATGATCTGAAATACCTCCTAATGAGTCATCTTCCATATTTTTTTGCCTTTCATGTTTTATAAATTCCTCCTAGTTGGAAAATCCATTTTTCAGTCGGTGGTTGAACATTCCAAGGATGTTCGTGTTCATGATTAAGATAATGTAATTTATCTTGTATAAATAGCTCTAACTTTCGTTTTACTTGGCTGAAATCGTAATCTTCTATAACTTCACTAGGTATTATAAACCTTGTTAGCCGAGAATGCTTCTTTGGGCGATCAGGGTCAGTATGTAACAGCCAATCTATATCAAATATTAGATCATCGTTTGGCACAGTCTTAATGTTGGCACCGACAGGAAAAGCTGTCCTCAATGTCACAATGCACTCTTCGGCAAAAGCATCTTTTTCCATTTCTTTTCCATCCCTGAATGTATAGCGTGATCATTTTTTTTCTTCTTTTTTCTTCCCCATAAGAATCAACGGATCTCTTCCTCCAGTCCTCTCAATGTGGCGCTTGATGCGCTTTATTTTGTCGATTTCATACATGACTTCGTAACCATCAAGCTTCCTAGTTTCCACGCTTTCAGGCTTTGACCAATAAAGATTGTAACCTTGTTCTTCCATGCGTTTTCCAAATCCCGATTTTTCCAGCCATTCCCTGTCTACCGATTTCGCTTCCTCATCCCATTCGAGATAGTCTTTTATATCTTTGGCTATTCCATACAAAAATCCTAGAAACTCGATCATTGTATTCTCCTTTCATACATAACCCTAATCTTGACCTTTCGGCTTCCACTCCCTCGCTAAACGTTGTGCCTCGGCGATCTGGGATGGCGTCATTTGTTCAGCTAACAAATCTCTGAGCCTTCGCGCTTCCGGCTTACCTTGTGCTGCAGCCAAATTGAACCACATGTGAGCCAATACGTAGTCCTGTGGTATGCATTCGCCATCTCGATACATCCGTCCCAGACTATATTGTGCCTTAGCATCCCCCTGGTCCGCAGCCTGGCCATTCCAGAAGTACGCCAATGATAGTTGATATCCATTGCGCTTGCGGGTCAACTTGGCATGTGGTACACCATGGCCTTTGTCGTACATGAATCCCAGATCGTATTGCGCCTGAACCTGTTCCTGGTCCGCTGCCTTCCGATACCACTTCAAAGCCTCAGTATAGTCCTTCGGCACGCCTTTGCATTTGTAGTACATGAATCCCAACCGCCATTGCCCCTCGGCGAGTCCCTGCTCCGCCGCCTTACGATACCAGTTGACGGCCTGGGCATAATCCTGCGGCACGCCTTCACCTTTGGCGTACATCACTCCCAGATTAAATTGCGCCTTAGCAAACCCCTGTTCTGCTGCCTTGCGGAACCACTTCACAGCTTCGGCATAATCCTGCGGCACGCCTTGGCCCTCATGATACATCTTACCCATCTCAAATTGTGCTTCAACATTTTGTGGGTCGAGCCTCATCGCTTGGCTGAAATACATAATCGCTTGGTGGTAATCTTCGGAGTTGTAGCATGCATTCCCCTTTTGGACGAAAAACTCGGCTGATGTGTGCTTTGCCAAGAAAGTTAAATCATCCAAACCACGCATCACTATGCTCGTGGAAACATTTTGGAGAACTCTCACTGATTTTTCTAAATCTTTCCCATTCCTTTCATTTGCCATCACGGAAGACCTGTTTCATCGATGCGAGCCTTGCCAGTTCCATCTCAATCTCAGCATCAACTTTTTTGGCTAGTTCTTTCAGCAAATCCCTTCCGCTCTCTTCGGCCAACTGAACTTGTTCCATCATCCTGAATATTTCAGATTGCTTGATAGCTTCAGTTTCTCCCTCAATTACCTTCAATCTGCCACTGATTTGGGCAATACTTCTGATTGCCCTGACCAATTTTGCCGCTACGTCTTCTCCAACTACCGAATCAGGACTAGATTCCCACCCTTTATATATTTCTTTGAGGCGATGGAGGTCACAATCCGCATAGGCTGCATTAACCTCTGACATGAGGTTGTTTTGATACCGTTTTTTATCTTCGTTGGTAGTGGTATCAGGATGTATCTTTGTGGCGAGTTGCCGATATAGCTTTTTGAGTTCTTCAGAAGGTACAAAATTGTTGGTGCTTGCGGATTCGTTTGCGGTATGAGAACGGAAGTCATCAGCAGACCTGTCGGCAGCGCTTCTGGCAGTTTCGAACTCCTGCTTTGCGCTGCTGTCATGTGGATTTGCCTTTGCGAATTCATCCGCAATTTGCGCCCTAATTTCATCGAGCTTTACATATTTAACTCCCACAAGTCTCAAATATTTTCGCTCAAACGAAGCTACAGAATTACGCAGTGTTTCAAATTCCAACTCCTTGTTAGCCAGCATTTCCGTCAATGTGTTCAATTCTTCAAGTTTTCTGGCTAGTTCTTCTTCTTCGGGAGTTATCACTGCCTCAACTGACTTATACATTGATGACCTTATCCTTTGTCAGTAGACTTTCTCAGGAATCCAATCAGTGGCGCCAAGCGCGGCCTTGGCGATTACAACCGCCTGAGCAGCGAATTTTGTGCTGTATTCCCGCAGGTCGTCGGGATACCCCTCTGTGTCAATATAACTGAGACACCTTCCCCTTGATAAATTAGAGTAGAGGGCGGGGAAGGAAAAATCGTGAAGAGAACTTTCAGCATGCCAAAGAGGACCTCTCGATCGAATGCCCCTGAGGTGAAAGTGGGTGAGCGTAGCGAGCCAGGAG
>PLSV01000157.1 GCA_003165235.1 Syntrophobacteraceae bacterium | reverse complement strand
GTCATCCATTATGGCTACGGGTCTTAGCGCGGCACCGCGCCTACAGGTCTTTTCATGGTTTCGAGCGGCCCGCAGGGACATGAAATGCTGCGGTGAGAATTTTTTCTCCGTTCCTCGATCCCTCAATCTCTTTATCTGTGTCTATCTCTGTTCATCCGTGGTTCACAATCCCTCAATCCCCTTATCTTTGTCCGTGCACGGTCCAGCAATTTTCTTGGGCAAAAATTTAACAATGCACAAAAATTCACACCACTTGCTTTTTTTCTTTCACAAGCGATCGGCCGCGCGTATACTAAGACAAGTTGAAAAGAGTTTTTCAGTTCGTGCTAAAGCGCTGTGCAGCTCAATCGACTCTCCCGTTGCTAATCAGGCTCAAGAGCCCTTATTGCGCTTTATAAACTATGCCTTACATTGAGCAAACTGGCCAGCCGCGCAACTGTACACAGTGGGGGGCCGGGCCGTCAACCTGACTAGAGGTATCCAATGAAAATCAAATACTGCAAAAAATACGAAAAGTATGTTAGCGAACAACATTGTGAATTTTTTAATGAGGGCAGTTCCTGCGAGTTCTACAGTCAGATGAGTTGGCCGAGCATCAAAGACCTGCTCAGAGACGAAGACAGGCCTAAGTGGGACGCAAACGCCATAATAAAGCCTTTTAAATGCAGCCTCATGGACAGGGAAAACACGCACCAGAGGACCCGCGCACGCCGCGCAGCAAAACGAGTGGGCGTCACCCACTAGCCTACGGTCCGGACTCTCTGAGGTCAGAAAAGTCCTTTTCCGCCCTGCCCAACGTGAATATTCGAGAAGTGTGAAAATTCATCCTTCCGGCTTATTTCGCCCTTCACACTTCCGGCGTAGGAATGCTCTGCGCTCCTGCTGCGGCGGCGCCCTTTCATTCCTCGTATGACAGACTTATATACAACCCTTCACGATCTGCTTAACACTTTGCGATGTGCTTCGCGGAGCGCGTGAGGCCTTCGCCCCGGACAGGTCAGGCTCGTCAGCATGGGCCCCCTACCCGCTTGAGAGCATCGGCATTAACTTGATGAATAAATAAAGCAGTCCTCGATCCGCAATGGATTTGAGAGGTGACCTTTTTTCGAAAGCGAGCCCAGAGATGTTCAAGAAGTTACTCGTTGCAAACAGGGGTGAGATCGCTATCCGCATAATGCGCTCGGCCCAGGAGCTTGGAATAAAGACAGTGGCCGTCTACGAGGAGACAGACAAAACGGCGATGCATATCATGCGCGCCGATGAAGCCATTTGTATCGGAAGCGGCCCCAGGCGCGACTACCTTAACATCGAGCGTATCATACAGGCTGCGCAGAGTAGCCAGGCTGAAGCGATACACCCAGGTTACGGTTTTCTGGCCGAAAATCCGGCTTTTTCAAAGCAGTGCACTGAGGCCGGTCTCGTTTTTGTGGGGCCTCCCCCGCAGGTCATAATCGATATGGGCAGCAAGGTAATTGCCCGCCGGGTCATGGCTGAAGCAGGAATTCCCGTGGTCCCCGGAACGCAGGTTCTTCCGGCGGGAGTGGAAGGAAAAGAGATCGCAACGGCTTTCGCCGAAAAGCGCCGCTTCCCGATAATGGTCAAGGCGGTTGCAGGGGGCGGAGGGCGTGGAATTCGAGTCGCTCAAAACATGGACGAGCTGGTGAAATTCATCGAAATTGGGCGTTCGGAAGCCAAAATGGCGTTCGGCAACGATGAAGTTTACCTGGAAAAAGGCATTACCAACCCCCGGCACATCGAAGTTCAGATTCTTGCCGACGGGTGTGGCAACGTCATTCATCTGGGAACCAGAAACTGTTCCATCCAGAGACGGCACCAAAAGATGATCGAAATAGCGCCGGCCTTTCTGCCTGAAGATCTTTGCAACACAATCTGCGATACGGCCGTGCGGGCCGCCCGCGCTTCCAATTATCTGAGCGCCGGGACAGTCGAATTTTTACTGGACCAGGACGACAACTATTTTTTCCTGGAGGTCAACACCAGGATCCAGGTAGAGCACACGGTCACTGAAATGGTGACAGGAATAGATATCGTGCGGGAGCAGCTTCTGGTGGCTGCAGGCCAACCCCTTTCAGTAACCCAGGAAGACATATTCTTCAGGGGAAGTTCCATCGAGTTGAGGATAACGGCGGAGGACCCTAAGAGCAATTTTATGCCCAACCCCGGGCTGATCGAGTTATATCAATCACCGGGCGGCCACGGAGTGCGAATCGACGGCGCAGTCTATCAGGGTTACGAAATCCCTCGCTTCTACGACTCGATGCTATGCAAACTCACCGTTTACGGCCATACATGGCGGGAAGCTGTCGACCGGCTGCGCAGATCTCTCGATAGCTTTCTTATCGCAGGCGTAAAGACCACGATACCTTATTACAAACAAATTGTGACGGACCCTGATTTTATCAACCGGAATTTCGACACCTCGTATATAGAAACCCATCCCCAACTTTTGAACTATCAGGAGGAAGTCCCGCCGCTGGGCAAGCTGGCCATCCTGGTGGCCGAAATAAATGCCTTAGGGAGTAATCCGTATGCATAGTGAATGGTGAATAGTAAACAATTCACGGGTCACGATTTTGAGGAGAGCAGATGCCCGAGCGAGAGAGAGTATCACCACATATGCCGGCCGGCGAAATCCTTGATTTCCTGCGCCACACCCCGGGGGTTTTTCTCACCAATAACGAGCGAGATGTTTCGCAGTCGGATTTCAAATGCCGGATCATGCCGCAGACCACCCTCAAGGCTGCTCCCTATCGGGACGCGACCGGGTATTTCGGTTTTGAGATATTCGGCGGGGCCACCGTTCATATCGACCTGATGAAAAGGCAGATAAACCCGTTCGAGAAGCTGCGGCTGGTCCGCAAGGCCATGCCAAACACGCTTATCCAGGGCCTTTGCCGGGGAAGAAATTTATTCGGCTACAGGCCATACCCGGATAACGTGATCGAAATGACAGTGAGGCTTTTCTCCAAATATATCGACATCTGGAGGATGTACGATTTTTTGAACCACATCCCGAATTTTGCCGTCGCGGCAAACGCAGTGAAGGAGGCCGGCAAGATTCTTATGCCCTGTCTTTGTTTCAGCACAGGGCCCGGGCATACGGATGATTTCTATGTTCAAAAGGCCGAAGAGGTTTTGGCTCTTCTTGGCGAAAATATTATCCTGTGCATCAAGAACCACTCCGCCCTTGGTTCGCCTGCGCGTATCGCGCAACTTGTGCACGCCATTCGAAAAAGGTTTCCGGACCTTCTCATCTCCTACCATGGCCACAATACGGACGGCAACGATCTCGCCCGCCTCATGGCGGCGGTCCAGGAAGGTGTGAAGGTGGTCGAGGTTGCCGATCACGGCTACGGCGGCATCTACAGCCAGGCCCCAGCGCTCAGCCTCATTCAGAACCTTCACGAGTACGGGTTCAAAACCCCCGGCCTGAGCATCTCCCCTGTTCTGGATGCCTCCGATATCCTGAGGCGAGAGCGGCGGCTCTATGAGAAATTCACAAACCCGTTTCAAGGATTCGACCCGACAGTCAAGAGGCACAAGCTCCCGGGCGGCGCCCTGGGCCTTGCCCTGGAGCAGGCCGAGAAGGCGGGGCTGATCGAACGCTCCTACGAGGTTTTCAACGAACTCATCGAAGTGCGCAAGGAACTGGGAAACATCTGGGTAGTGACTCCCGGCAGCCAGATCCTATGGTCAACCGCCCTGAGCAACGTGTTGAACGGCCGCTACGAAAAGCCCTCAGACGACCTCAAAGGGCTGCTCCTAAGACGCTACGGCCCGTTTCCTTTCTATGATCCACACGAATGGATTTTCCAGAAGGTGCTCGAGAGCGGAAGAACGGATGGAAAGAGGTGGTGGCAAATCCTCGCCGACGAAGCCGGACTGCAGGAACTTGCCGAAGAGGACCTGACGGCCAGGCGTCTTCAACTCGAATCGCACCTTAAGCGGCCCGCCACAGACGAGGAACTTTGTCTCTACGTGCAATTTCCGAGGGACGCCCTCGATTTCATCAAGTTCGAAGAGCGCTTCGGGCAGACTTGGCTCCTTCCGCCGGATGTATGGTTCCACGAGGGCGGGTTTCCCGACGGCACCCGAATCTCGTTTGCCGATGAAACCGGCAAGACGCACAATATTGACCTCATATCGACACGGCGAACCGCAGACAGCGTCCAAACCTCTTTTCTCGTGGACTACCACTTTCAGACTTATACGACGCAGCTTTCAAAAAACAGGGCGAAGTAGTACATTTTCAACTAAGTTGTAAAGGATAGAGACGCACAAACCGTCATTTCGGGCCGCCTGCCCCGGAAGTGTCTAGTCCGGGGGCCGGAATCCAGTGTCTCTTCGGCTGGTTAAAATCACTGGGTCCCGGCCTTCGCCGGGGTGACGACGACTCGCCAATAGATGGGAACTTTGTTGACAATGCACTAGCTCCACGCCTCGCGAGGCCTGCCTCCGACAGAATCGTATCCAGTCCAATGGAGCAGCGCCCGGCTTGTTCCGCTCAAGTTTTCTCTTTACTTGCACTGGAGTTGAAAGTATTTCCAGAACTTGCCCGTGAGGACGGCGTTAAGGGGATTGTTCTCCGGGGAGGGCGCTCATGACTCGATTAAGCTTGTCTCCATCCGGAAACTCCGGATGAACGTCGGAGAATTTCACCTTATAGGAGACTGGCGATTTCCGATTCGGAAAGGAGGGATAATCTGGTCATAATCTGTTCATTCCTTTCACCGGCTATATCCGGAAGCAGCGCCGCCTCGCAGGTGGATGGGCGGACTGTCGAGATCGGTGACCGAGCCCGCCGAAGCCTCTGCGGCCACCCGCCTCGCGGAGCGTGGAGATCCTGGCTGGCGGTCCCACCGCCCGAGGGCGCAAATGGATAGCCAAATCGATCTTTTTATGAACAACCTGGCGGTCGAACGCGGACTGAGCGTGAACACCATTGCCGCGTATTCAAGCGATCTGAGGCATTTCCAAAATTATTTAACAGAATCGGGCATTTCCCTTTGGCGAGAAGTTTCCCGCGGGAGCATAAGCGGCTATATTCAACAGTTGGGGCCCTTATTTTCGCCGCGTTCACGCGCTCGGAGGCTGGCCGCCTTACGGACATTTTTCAGGTTTTTGGAGAAAGAGGGCCTGATTGAGGGCAATCCTGCTTTATTGATTCATTTCCCGAAACTGGGTCCGCAGTTGCCCAAGGCGCTCACCTCCGCCCAAATCGAGTCTTTGCTGGCGCAACCCGATTTGGCCGAACTGCTTGGGCAGAGGGACAGGGCCATGTTCGAGCTGCTCTACGCCTGCGGCCTTAGGGTGAGCGAGCTGGCCGAGCTGCAGTTGGGGCAGGTCGTCCTCCAGCCAGGTTATCTGACGGTGCGGGGAAAGGGCGAAAAAGAGCGCCTTGTGCCGATGGGTGAGCTTGCCGCCGAGTCCCTCAAGACCTACCTGGAAAATGGACGTCTTAAATTATCGAAGAAGGGTTTTATCCCCCAGGTTTTTATCAACGTCCGGGGTAAGAGCATATCGAGGCAGGGCATCTGGAAGATAATTAAAACCAGGGCTCGAAAGGCGGGCATTACCGTAAACATCACCCCGCACATGCTCAGGCATTCGTTTGCGACGCACCTTCTGGAAAACGGGGCCGATCTGCGCTCGCTCCAGGTAATGCTCGGGCATGCGGATATCGCTACGACTCAGATATACACTCACGTCGCCAGGGAGCGGCTGAAAGAGATACACAGGAAATACCACCCGCGGCCGTGAAGAGTAAGCAGTGAAAAATTACTCCTCCTGGTTTTATCGCTACGCGAGGATTAGTGATGGAAGTCATAACCACCCATACAAACGCAGACTTCGACGCGATGGGGTCGATGATTGCGGCCAGGAAGCTCTATCCCGGCGCCCTGCTGGTCTTTCCCGGTTCGCAGGAACGCACCCTGCGCGAGTATTTCATAAAATCGACCGTCTACATTTACGGCTTCAAGCGGCTTCGCGACATCGACCTGGAAAAGGTTACACGGCTCATCCTTGTCGACACGAGGCAGTCTTCCAGAATTGGCAAGTTTGTCGATATCTTGAACAAACCGGGCCTTGAGGTGCACGTCTACGATCATCATCCCGACGCTGAGGATGATGTCAGGGCAAATCTGTCCATCGTGAGGAACTTTGGCTCCACGGTGACTCTTTTCTCCCGTTTGTTTATGGAGCAAGGCATAGAGGTTACGGCCGAGGAAGCCACCATCATGAGCCTGGGCGTCTTCGAGGACACCGGATCGTTCACCTTCAACAACACGACGCCGGAGGATTTTGAGGCCGCAGCCTTTCTGCTCAGATGCGGGGCCGATTTGAACGTGGTCTCCGACATCGTTACACAGGAGCTTACGGCCGAACAGATCAACCTGCTCAATGAACTGATTCTTTACGCAAGAAATTATAATTTCCATGGGGTGGAGGTGTGTCTCACCACGGTTTCCGTCGACAGATACGTTGGCGATTTCGCCGTGCTGGTTCATAAGCTGCGTGATATCGAGAACCTGGACGTGGTATTCGCCCTGGCCCGCATGGACGACCGTGTCTACCTCGTTGCCAGAAGCCGTATCCCGGAGGTGAACGTTGGGGCGATTGCTTCCCTGTTCGGAGGCGGGGGGCACGCAACCGCTGCTTCCGCCAGTATTAAGGACCTCACCCTGGTTCAGACTGAAGCAAAGCTGCTCGAGGTCCTTCGGGACCACATTCATCCCTATCCCAAGGCCGAAACGCTCATGACGAGCCCGGCGGTCCATACTGAACCCGATGTGGGAATCGGGGAAGCACAACTCACGATGGTGCGCTACAACATAAACGCCATGCCTGTGCTGAAGGACGGCGCGCTCGTCGGGCTGATCACACGCCAGGTGCTTGAAAAAGCGCTCTTCCACGGTCTCACCCAACAGACTGTGGCGGAGTTCATGAATACGGACATCGCATCTGTGGAGCCCAACGCCAGCCTCCTTGAAATCCAGACCCACCTGGTTGAACGGCATCAGCGCATTCTGCCTGTCGTCGAAAAAGGCAAAGTGCTGGGGGTGATCACTCGCCGCGACCTGCTCGATTTCATGCTGGACGAACATAACGATGACGGATCGCTCTATGATGAGACTGCTCTCGAACACTGGCCGAAGCGAAAGAACATCCAGTCCGTCATCTCCGAACAGCTTCCGAAGAATATCATTCAGATGCTCAGGGAATTCGGCGTGCTGGCCGAAAGCCTGGGGTTCCGGGCATATGCGGTGGGCGGCTTCGTGCGCGACCTGCTCCTGCGCCGCACCAATTTCGACATAGACATCGTTTTGGAGGGCGACGCCATTGAATTTGCCAGGGCTTTTGCCGACCGGCACGCGATAAAGGCCAAGCTGCACAAAAAATTCAACACGGCCATGCTTGTTTTCCCCGACGGGCAGACCGTGGATATAGCTTCGGCGAGGTTCGAGTATTATCAGCACCCGGCGGCCCTGCCTATTGTCGAGTTCAGTTCTCTCAAGATGGACCTCTACCGGAGGGATTTTACTATAAACACTCTGGCCCTTGCGCTTAACCCGTCCGAGTTCGGCCAACTGATAGATTTTTTCAGCGGGCAGCGGGATATCAAGGAGAAAATAATCAGGGTCCTGCACAACCTGAGTTTTATCGAAGACCCCACACGAATTCTGCGGGCCTTTCGTTTTGAACAGCGGTTCGGTTTCAGGATTGGAAAGCAGACCACCTCACTGATTCGAAACGCCGTGCATATGGACCTGATTCAAAAACTGGGGGGCCGTCGTTTTCTTCACGAGATCAAGCTCATTCTCGAAGAGGAGGACCCCGTTCCCGCACTTCGCAGAATTGCTGAATTCGGCGCGATGCCTGCTTTGGCCGGCTCAATTAACTTCGACAGGAAAATGGAGGAGCTTTTCGGCAGGCTCCGGGAGGTCATTTCCTGGTACCGGCTGAGTTTTCTGGATGAACCGCTGGAACGCTGGTGGGTCTATCTCCTGGGGCTTTTCTCAAACCTTGCCGTGCAGGACGTGCAAACCGCGTGCGACAGGCTTCTTTTAACGGCAAGCCAGCGTGATCGGCTGATTTGGACACTTGAAAACGCCGGCAAACTCCTTAAATCCTTCTTTCCGGATGTGTCGGGCCGAAAACCCAGTGAGGTTTACCGCGCTCTTCTGCCCTTCAGGCCCGAGGAACTGCTTTTCCTGATGGGCAAAGCCGATAGGGAATCGGCGCGAAAGGCGGTCAGCCATTATTTTCACCGGTATAGAAACACGCAGACCGAACTTAAGGGAAAAGATCTGAAGGCGATGGGAATTCCCCCCGGCCCAATCTACCGGCAGTTGCTCGATGAGCTTCTGGATGCCAGGATCAATAAGCAAGTCGGCAATCGTTCCGAGGAGTTTCGTTTCCTGGTGTCAAGACGGCCGGAATTTTTCTCCGAACAGGCTCGGTCGGTTGATTGGAAGAACTCTTGCTGAATCAAAGCGGGGTTTTCATCATCGGGACCCGCAAAGGATTTCGAATTGGGCTGGAGGAAAGAGACAAATACTGATATATCCGCGCTCTGAGCTGGAATCAAAGGAGGAGGCGCCGGGCTTTTATGCATGACGTTCCGAAAATCGTCCTTTCCATAGTGCCGCTGCTGTTTGCTATTATTCTCCATGAAGTTTCTCATGGCTGGGTTGCTGAGAGACTCGGGGACCCTACCGCCAGGATTCTGGGCCGAATCACCCTTAATCCGATTTCGCATATCGACTTAATGGGCACGATTATCGTGCCCGGAATCCTCCTGCTCGCCGGTTCACACTTTCTTTTCGGCTGGGCCAAACCCGTGCCCGTCAATTTTGCAAATTTGCGGGGCGGCCGCAGGGACATGGCGCTGGTTGCGCTCTCCGGTCCCCTTAGTAATTTTCTGCTTGCCGTTCTGAGTTCAATTGTTTTTCATCTGACATTTGGCGGCGTTACCGGCCCTGTGGGCATGTCCGCCATGATAATCACGCCGGTTCACATTATGGCGAATTACTCTGTCCTGTTCAACCTGGTGCTGATGGTGGTGAATCTTCTTCCCATTCTTCCGCTCGATGGCGGCAGGATCGTTGTGGGACTGGCCCCAGTGAACATCGCAATTGCAATGGAGCGGATGGAAAGATACGGAATGCTCATTGTGCTGCTCTTGATCGCTTCTGGAATATGGAGTTATGTGGTGAGTCCGGTTATATACATTTTCTGGCGAATCTTGATGTGAAAACGCATTCTAGCGAAGGAGACAGTGCCCGTTATGGCTGAAAGGCAAAGAATATTAAGCGGCATGCGTCCAACCGGGCGCCTTCATCTGGGCAATCTTCACGGCGCCCTGGAAAACTGGGTTCAGCTTCAGAATCAGTACGACTGTTATTTTTTTGTCGCCGACTGGCACGCTCTCACCACCGACTACGCCTCTCCGGAAGCAATCCGCCAAAATACCTGGGATATGTTCCTGGACTGGTTGAGCGCCGGGCTTGACCCGCAACTCTGTACGATGTTCATCCAGTCGGACATAAAAGAGCATGCGGAACTCTATCTTCTGCTCGGGATGATAACGCCCCTGCCCTGGCTCGAGCGCAATCCCACCTACAAGGAACAACAGCAGCAACTCGATCAGAAGGACCTGTCCACCTATGGCTTTCTGGGCTATCCGGTGCTTCAGGCTGCCGACATTATCATATACCGCGCAAACGGAGTTCCCGTCGGCAAAGACCAGCTTCCTCACATCGAACTGACCAGGGAAATAGCGCGCAGGTTCAATTTCATGTACAAAAGCGAGATATTCCCCATTCCCGACGGGTTGCTCACCGAATCGCCCGTGCTCCCGGGCCTCGACGGAAGGAAGATGAGCAAGAGCTACGGAAATTGCATATTCATCACCGAGTCCGAGAAAGAAATATCGGAAAAGATATCGAAAATGATGACCGATCCCCAGAGGATAAGGCGCAATGACCCCGGCGACCCGGAGGTCTCCCCTGTTTTCGCATATCACAAGCTCTATTCTTCGCCTGCCCAGGTTGAGCAAATTGCCGAAGGATGCCGCACTGCCGGCATCGGCTGCGTTGAGTGCAAAAGGATTCTCATTCGCAATGTCATCTCCCGGCTTGCGCCGATACGCGAGAGGCGCCTTAAGCTGGAGGGCGAAATCGATAAGGTTAAGCAAATCATAGCCGATGGCGCCGCAAGGGCAAGGCGTGAGTCGGTCATCACTATGGAACTGGTTCGCCGGGCCATAGGCATTTAAGATCGAGGGGATTAGGCTGAAGGGGTTCAGGCTGAAGGGGTTAATGATGAGAGATCATCTCAAGCTCCATGCGTTTAAACTGGCCGACGATGTCGCAGTTTTGGTTTATATGCTCACACCCGGATTCCCCCGGGACGAGCTGTATGGATTGACTTCGCAAATGAGAAGAGCTGCGGTTTCTGTCCCATCGAACATTGTCGAAGGGTGTGCGCGTGAAAGTCAGGCCGAATACCTTCGTTTTCTCGAAATTGCCTTTGGCTCCTTGAGAGAACTGCATTATCAGTTCGGCCTGTCCAAGCGGCTGAATTATTGTAATGATATTGAGAGTTCCGAATGTGAATCGAAAATTATTGAGGCTGAAAGAGTTCTAAACTCGTTAATCAGGTCTCTTCGAAATACTAAACCCCTTCAGCCTAACCCCCTTCAGCCTAATCCCCTTCACCCTAACCCCCTTCAGCATGATTGAGGAATTCGTTGGGTTTAATGCGGCTTCAAAAATTTCTCGCACAGGCTGGAGTCGGCTCGAGGCGCGCCGCCGAAGAGTTGATCAGGCAGGGCCGGGTGGAAGTAAACGGCCGGAAGGCCGAACTCGGCCTCAGCGTCGATCCTCTGGAAGACCGCGTTCGCCTGGACGGCAAGTCCGTCACTCTCGGCACACAGAAAATTCTTATCGCCTTCTATAAGCCCCGAGGCTGCGTAACCACCGCATCCGATCCCCAGGGCCGCAGGACTGTCCTGGATTATCTCCCCGATCTTGGAGCACGCATTTTTCCCGTGGGCAGGCTTGACTACGACGCGGAAGGACTTCTTCTGCTCACCAATGATGGAGAGCTCGCCAATCGCCTCCTTCATCCCCGGTATGGAATATCTAAGGTATATGATGTAAAAATAAAGGGACATCCTGACAAAAAAGCGATAGAACAACTCCGGTCCGGTGTCCGGATCGACCAAGGCGTAACGGCCCCGGCCGAAGTTGAAATCATCCGGGAACTGCCGAATGCCGCATGGTTGAGAATTACCCTGCACCAGGGTTGGAACCGCCAGATCAAACGCATGGGCCTGGCGGTCGGACACCAGGTCTTGAGGATCAGGCGCATTGCTTACGGACCGGTGCGCCTTGGCAGGTTAAGTCCGGGCCGGCGCCGGCTGCTCAGACTTGACGAAATCCGGAAAATCTACGAGGAAGCCGGTCTCTACAGGGAGTGATGCCGGAGATGAATTCAAAGAGCGCTTATCCTTATGGATCTCCCGGTTCATTCTACCAGGGTAGAGGTGGAAAAAACAAAAAACCACGATCCTCGCACCGCCTCCTCATCATATTCATTTTTGCCCTTGTCTTGGCATTAGGCGCCTCTTTCGCTTATTTCATGACCAGGGACCGCGGCGTTTCATCACTCACGATCTTTCCAACCAAGCTCATAGCTCTGCATTTTCAGCACAACGGCCAGGAACTGCTCCTGCTTCCCGACTCCCAGGTTATCGTGAATCCAAGGGATTCTCTGCAGCTCGTCCGTATCAGAACCGACGGCTGGCTCTCATGGGGGACAAGAGTGGTCTCTTCAGATGTGGACGTTAAACAGGTCGGCAAGAAACCCGGCGTGACTATAAGGGATCTCTTCCCTCAGGAATCCTTCGAAACTCCAAAACTTGTCGAGTTAAGGGTATTGCTCTGGAACCGGCCGATCGGCAAGGTCTCCTTCCTTGTCCAGCTCGATTACAAAGACTGGCTCCACAGAGCGAACACCAGCGCCGATATTGACAAGAGAATCGCCTACCTGGAAAAGGCGCTCCAGGACAACGGCTCCAACATATTGCTTAAGACACAACTTGCCGGGCTCTATTTTGACATCAAGCGATATCACGACGCAGCGCGGCTCTACGAGGAAATAGACAAATCGGGAAAATCCAGAAACATCTCCGAAAAGCTTCTTCTCGTCTACCAGATAATGAATAAAACCGACGAGGCGCTCGGCGTCTACCTCGACCTCCTGAAGCTGAGCGAAGAACAACAGATGTTCAGCGAATTCCTCACCTATTTGAAGCAAAAAAAAGCGAGCGATCAGGCTGAGAAGTTTCTCGAAAAATATGAGCGCGAAATCCCGCATTCCTTCCGTTCCCAGGTCCTGGTCGAAATCGCCCAACTCGCCGGCGAAGACAAGAACTGGCACAAGGCGGCTTCAGCTTGGGAGAGGGCCGAGAAGGCGGGGGTAATGGACTCCAATGTGCAGTATAACCTGGCGGTCACACTGCTGCGGGAGGGCAAAGCCGATGAGGCTGTCGTAGAATTTGAGAAATACCTGCGCAAAAATTCAAATGATACGCAGACCTGGACCCTGCTTGCCGAGATCTACGAAAAGAAAGGAAATCACGCACAGGCCAAGGCCATTTACGAATCAATTGTCCAGAAGAACCCTCGCAACAAGGAAGCCCTTCTCAGCCTTGTTCCCATCCTTGAGAAACTGGACGATAAGACCGGACAAACCGCCAACTACGAAAGACTCCTACAAATCGAACCCAATAACCGCAAGTATCTGTTCAATGCAGCAATGCTTTACATGGATCAGAAAAAATATGACAGGGCTCAGACCCATTTGCAGACAATTGCTTCCATGGACCCCCGCGATGTTGAATCCAGGAAACAACTGCTCGTTATCTTTCAAAAGCTTAGAAACGATAAAGGCGAGATCCAGGTCCGCCAGGAACTTGTGAAGCTCGATCCCCAAAATCCTGCCAATATGGACTCGGTGTACAAATATTATGAAGACAGGAAGGACTACAAAGGCATGCAGGCCTATTTCCAGGGGGTGGCCGAGCAGAACCCGGATTCGGGCAGCGTGCATAAATATCTTCTGCAGGCGGCCACCAAACTGGGAGACAAAAAGTCCGCCCTGCATGAACTGGAGATCCTGATTCGGCTTCAGCCGAAGGAGAAGAAATACTACAGGCTGGCGGCATACCTCTACGAGGAGTCCGGAAATTATGCCGAGGCTTCCAGGAAACTCGAAGCTATACTCAAAATAGATTTTAAAGATCAAAAGGCAAAAGAAGATTATGAAAGGGTAAAGATCGAGCAACTGCGCAAGACGGCGTCGCCCGGCAAGCAGGGGCCTTCCTGATTGCCGTTCGTCCGCAAGGCCAAAGCCCTGTTTTTTAAGGGAGCTTCTTTCCCCTCTCGCAAAACTGGAGATTTGTTCAGCCGGCCAACCGGCCCCCTCTTTTTCTAATCGCGATATTATCTTTGTTGAGTATTGCGTTTGGCAAAGGTATCAGATATATAAAGAGCGGCGATTAAAAGCAATCCCGCATTGCCGTTGCGGGGATTACGGGCGGGTAACTCAGCGGTGAGAGTGCCATCCTCACACGGTGGAAGTCGGAGGTTCAAATCCTCTCCCGCCTATCTAAGTTATTGATTTAATCATCTTAAATCGGCGTGTTCTGAACACTTATACACGCCTGATACACCAAGTGGCATCCGGCCGCTTCCGGATGCTCCTTTTTAATTTGCCAGGATGAAGCAGTTGGATGTTCCAATCCACGGATTCCAGACGCACGCCAAAGCTTCCATCGGGTCGACCACTCAAGATGCCTCTCCTGATCGATCCAACATTATTTTCTCCTTTCCACTTTTCCTCACTCGACAATCTGAACAATCATTGCGTAAGTCTCCCAAGAGAGGCATGGAGGCATCAACTCCATCCCTGACCGCCCTGCCCTTGCCTCCCAACAGCCTGTGCGGCATCATCCCTCATCCCGAGTTTGCCCACTGAATTCATCTGAACCTGAAATTTTAATTTAAAAATATAACGACCTCTGCCGAAATAATAAATAGCAGTGCATTCTGGAGGTGTTTTATGTTGAATCCAATGCCAGCCCAGGCAGTAAATCGACCAAGTGAGGTAGAAAGACGGGTTTTGTGCTCCCGCTACTCGGAATGTCTTGAAATTTGTCTCTCGAAGCGATGGCAGGGCTTCTCTTGCTCTGAGTGTCAGGACTTTGAAGTTGAGTGTCCTGATGATACGGCTCATTGGGCCGAACAGAGCAAAAATTCAGGATGGTTGCTCATGAGTGCCGGATATCTCCCCAGATGGATCGCTGAACGGGTAAGAAATCGAAACGAGCCGGAAGATTTTTTTTGCGATTCTTGAGAATAAAGCCCCAGGTTTCCCCCAAGTTACCTGACGGCCTGCTCTATCCTTGCGTACCAACAGCTGGTGCGGTATATTTTCTCATCCCCCACGAATTCCCATTAAATTTGCACAGATTCATCAGGATTTGACGCTCATCTCAAGGGAGCCATCCATGACTNNCAGTCCCTGCAAAACGGTGAAGACGTTCTCATCAGTGGATTTGGGAAATTCTCCGTGAAAGAGAAGCAGGCGCGTATAGGTAGGAATCCACAGACCGGAGAGCCGACAGTGCTGCCGCCGAGGAAGGTGGTGACATTCAAGTGCTCCAACGTCCTGCGGGCTGCGATGAATGGGCATGACTGAAAAGCTCTCCGTCAAAGGCAAATCCACGCTCATCAGGAAATAAGGGAAGGAGCAAGAATGGCGACAAAAAAGCGATGGATGTATGTTCCACCGAAGCCGGCAAAACCAAAAGTCCCTGAACACCTGAAATCAGTCGTCAAAGCAAAGGCCGACGAGTTCGTGGAATCTTTCCTCAAACCCAATTTTATCAAGGAGCCGCCAAAAGATTACCAGTGGAACTACCCCGTCGATATTTTCACGAAATGGTATCAGCGGTACTTCTATTTTTGCTCAACATGGCGTTCCCCAAGTCCCAATGCGATTTCAGAGTATTTCGAAATCAGGTTTGCAAGGCTGGAATATGCCGGAGACGAGAAATTCAATATGGCATACATGCGGCACACCGGCCAGTGGTGGGAAATTTTTCAGGATCTTACATTTGACGAGTGCATTGACGAAATCAGGACCAATCCTCTCTTTCAGCCGGCGATTTAGAAAAACTGAGAGACCGTTTCCATCAACTCCTCACTCGTCCGCGAAATCCGATCACACTTCCCCCCCCAATCATCGCATTCGCTACTGCGCCTTCACTCTCCCCTGCTCGGCGGAAATCAGTCCTGATACCGATGATTTTCTGTTCGGGTGATTTTTTGGCGTAGAAATATCCGATCTCCCATGCAGACCACGGAGGGACTTTGAGGCCCCCTTTTTCCTTGGATTTCAGTTTAAGATGTCTGGTAATATAGCGGAAAAAACCTAGGAGGAAACTTATGGTCCATCATACCCCTCCCAGATTCCAGGCTGCAGCTTTCAACTGCCCTCTTTGCGGTGCTTACTCTAAGCAAATCTGGCTTAATATGCAGAGACACTATCCAACCAGGGCCATGATTGATGGCAAAGAGTTAAGAATTGCTCAATGCACAAGTTGTAATAAAATGACATTTTGGCTTGACGGAAGGATGCTGCCCCCTGATTCGGGAAGTGTGCCTTTCCGCAATCCCGATCAACCTGATGAACTCAAGCAAGACTAAGAGGAAGCCAGATCAACTGTCAATTTATCTCCCATGTATCGGAACAACATTTTAGGGTCGGATTTGGCACTGAAGAACCTCTGGAATAACCCCAAAGCCCACAAAACTGTACCACCTCCAGTGAACATGCATGTGTCAATGATCTGGTTTCTGCATTACGGCCGAAATTATGCCGTCTTCTTCCGAAGTTTTGTCCGTTTCACTTTGCCGGCTGTCGCTGTCTTAGTTGCCGCTTTAGGAGCTGCCACCTTTGCCTTTGCCTGCCTTCTTGCCTCAATCGCCTTCTTCAGATTCTCGGGCAATCCCCTCTTCTTCGCCGCTTTGCTTCTCGCTTTGGTCAATGATTTTGCCGCCAAGGGAGTCCGCATTGTGAAACCGTATTTCT
>PLSV01000324.1 GCA_003165235.1 Syntrophobacteraceae bacterium | reverse complement strand
TAGGCTCCTCAAAAAGGGTTTTCAGGTTACAAGGGGTCAGGATCTCGCGATGGCCCATCACATTCCAACTTTGCTTGATGCGCCCCTCGATGGCTCTCCACCTCCTCGAGTGGTTAAAATGTCTTTAGGCAAAGTAAACATGCTGACGAAGGATAGCACAAACAGGGTCAATCCTCTGGTGAATATAATATCCCGGCAGGCTGGAAAAAGGCTCTAAAACTGTTGCAACCACACCGGCGTCTCGCATAAACCATTTGGGTAAAAACTGACCGTTCATGTCTGGATACCTGTAACACAGACGGCAACGCCTGGTAAAGGTGGATATGATACAACTATAGCGACGTCTATTACAATTATAGACAATCACTATCAATAAGGCGGGGCTGGAAGGACCCCTTGTTCATCCCATTACCGCGTCCGTACCGGTTCGCCCTGCGCATCGCCGGTGCTTGTTTTCAATAACTGCGAAGCTGACCGGGGCCTCTCCGGCCGGTCCTATTGCCACCACTTCGCTTTTCGGATTGCCGGGCCGATCTCGAAGATCAGCTTGTAGCCTTTGCTCGGCGAGACGCCCCCGGCCGAGTTGTTGTGTATTATCATGCAGGTCTCGAGTCCTTTGGGGTCAGGAACTTGCCCAATACGTGTGTTCCATAATGTGGAACATTATCCCTTATCGTGGGTTAAATCTACCAATCCCCAGGCAAAATGTCAAGCAAATTAACCAGCTCTTTCATTACCCGTCAGTGCGATGAGTTCATAGACGGTCTTCGAATCGGCTCACCATCTCAACATCGAGATGCTGGCCATGAGAAGGGGCCGTGGTGAGAAAAGCCGGAAGGCAACATTTTCTTTACCTCCAATCTTTTATCTCTAAAGTCAAATGGCGGCATACTACAGCTCAAGATGAGATTCAAAAAGCATAGCTATCTATAGGTTCAGTCTTTTTGATTGTCAAATGGGGCGGCCTTCCCAATTTATGAGGCCGTGAAGACCGGTATAAATAATTCTAATCTCATAACAAGGTTTCAGGTTTGAAAGATTCCATTTGACAGTTTAAAGTTTCTTTACTATATTACCGCTTGTTTTTTTAGTGGATAGCTGAGTCTAATGTTGGATCCGTTCTCTTCTTACTAATCGCAGCATCTTATTGCGGTGCATGGCATTCCAGTGTTTCTTATTGTGGGTCAGTACCCAGGGGAGACGCAATAGGGGATTTTGGGTAGATGCGCCGAAATACAGAGGAGCTAGCCTTGAACAGTTTTGATGAAATTAACGTGCTCGACATGAGCCACGCCGTAGCAGGTCCCCTTGCGTGCATGATCCTGGCCGATATGGGGGCGCAGATCATAAAGCTCGAACATCCGAACGGCGATCATTTTCGGCCTTTGTTGGGAGGGGCCTACTACGCCGCGCTTAACCGCAACAAGCGCGGCATTTCCCTCGATCTAAGGCAGCCGGAGGCTAAAGAGGCGGCATTGAAGTTGATCGAGCGCGCGGACGTGTTTCTGGAAACTTTTACACCTGGGACGATCGATGAACTGGGCCTCGGATACGAAACGGTCAGAGTGCTCAATCCACGAATCATATACTGTTCCATCTCGGGATTCGGCCAAACAGGCCCCTATCGCCGGCTGCCGGGATACGACGTGGTGGCTCAGGCAATGTGCGGCATCATGCTGTGTACCGGAACGCCCGGAGATCCTCCTGTGCGCATCGGCGCTTCATGGATCGATGCGGGCGCGGGCATGTTTACTGTGATCGGAATCCTTAAAGCGCTCATGGACCGGCAACAAACAGGGCGGGGCAAGCATATCGACGTGAGCCTTATGGATACCGCGCTGAGCTGGATGTCGCCCCTTGTGGCGCGCTATAGCATGACGGGCGAATTGCCTCAGCCGGCGGGGTCGGCGCTTGCATCCTTTTCCCCTTATCAGGTTTTCCAGTGCAAGGACGGCTATGTTTTTATCGGCGCTTCTACGGAAAGGTTTTGGAGAACGCTCTGCAGGTTGCTCAACATAGAGCATCTGTTAAAAGACCCAAGATTTGCCACCAATGCGGATCGCATTGCCAATCGCGAGCAACTGAGCGAACTGATCGAAGCGGTTCTCCGTAATATGGACCGCGACTATCTGGTAGAGCAGCTGAGGGATGCCGGGATGCCCTGCGCCCCGGTCCTTGATGTTGGACAGGCGCTGGCTGATTCCCACGTGCGGGCCAGGGGCATATTGCATGAATGGGAGCACCCGGAGTACGGATCGGTGACTCAGATAAAGACACCCATTAGCGAGGATGGCGTAATGCCGGCAATTCGGAGCCCTTCACCCTTTTTGGGTCAGCACACCCGTGAAGTACTGGGCGAATTGGGCTACACGGCGGCGGAAATCGATAAGCTCGTGGAAAAAGGCGCAGCGATTACGGCTAAATCGACAAAATAAGAATACCTGCACACACTTCCCTGGAACGAATTGCGAACGCTCCCGCGCCGCCCCATCAACGCCCAACCGGACGGACGGCTATTTCGCCTCCTCCCGCGCTGCAGCGGCACTTATGGCAACAGGAGTCTATGATTTCCTTGTAAAGATGAAGGGCGCTTTTCTCCAGGGGCGCCAGCGAATTCAGTCCATATACCATATCGATCATTTCATACTTGCCCGCCCCCAGGGGGTGATAAGGTAAAAGATTCACCTCCACAGGGCCCGGGAGACTGGCGATAAACCGGGCTGTTTCCCGCATGGTCTTTTCGTCGTTGTTTAACCCCGGTATTGTTGGAAGTCTCAAAATCATCCGCGGCGCCTTAGCTTTCACGACGTAATCGGCCAGCTTCCTGATATTGTGCAGGATGACTTCATTCCTTACGCCTGTCAAACGCTGATGGGCATCCGGGTTAATGTGCTTGAGGTCCACAAAGACGAGATTGCAGTGTGGCAGGAGAGATTCCAATGTGTCCCAGGAAGCGAAGGCTGAAGTCTCGATGGCCGTGTCAACCATATGCTCTCGACACATCTTGAGTATCTTTTTCGCCGCGCCCGCCTGCATCAACACCTCTCCACCGGAGAGCGTAACCCCGCCGTCGCCGCGGCGGTAAAACATCGCATCTTTTATCACCTTCTGAACGATTTCGGATGGGGACATCCATTTTCCGACCAGCGCCCTGGCGCCGTAAAGGCATGCCTGCGCACAACGGCCGCATGCTGAACATAAACTTCGGTTCGTGACGATGGCGTCATCGACATAAGAGATGGCCCCTTCCGGGCACACATTCACGCACGTCAGGCACTTAACGCACTTGTTCTCGTTATATACAATTTGGGGTTCAGCGATGAGACCGAAGGGGTTGCTGCACCATCTGCACCTCAAGGGGCAACCCTTGAAAAAGACGGCCGTCCTTATGCCCGGACCGTCTTCGATCATATATCTTGTCACATCAAAAACCAGAACCCTGTTTTCACGATCGTTGTTCACTTGTCCGGTCCACCTGTCGAAGGGTATGGAATAAAAGGGGCCGGCCGGCTCGGACGTGATGTCCGAGTTCGGCCGGCCTTGTCTGTTTATGAAAAACGGTGCTCTGTTCTACTGATCACGTCATCCTGGACCCTTTTGCCCAGATCGGTGAAATAGACGCTATAGCCTGCTACCCGCACCATTAGAGTGGGGTATTTCTCGGGTTGTTTCTGCGCATCCAGGAGCGTCTCCTTGGTCTGGGTGTTGAACTGGATGTGCTCTACTCCGAGATCGTTGAGCGTCGTTCTGATGAGATTCATGAAGTTTTTTATCCCGGCGTCTTTATATTCCGGTTCCTTATAAGAGGACTCGGGAGTGTTCAGTTGATTCAGCATGTCTTTACCCTCCTTTCCGGGTGTCACGTGTTACTTGAGCAGTTCGGAACGGCTGATCCACATGTTCAAAAGAGTGCCGTTCGTGAATGCAGGGAAATTCAGTTTTCCGTAACTTCTGGCCGCTGCAGTCGGTCCGTTGACGTCGGTTTGCTGCTCGGCGGACATGGTGTCGGCCAATGGTTTGGCGGCCAGGCGTCCGCTGGGCAGGGCCCAGGTCATCTCACCGAAGCCTACGTTGGCCTGCACCATCTGAATTGCAGGATCGGAGTAATTGCCCCGGTAACATTGAAGACTTCGCACAGTGTCCGCGAAGAACTGAAAGATGTTACAGGCAAGATCATCGGCAAAATCATCGTCGTTGCCATACTTCGGCGCTTTTCGAAGTTTCATCCTCAAGATCTCGTTGTGTTCGAAATTTGAGGCGACGGCGTCACATAGATCGCCCATCGTTATCTCGCCGGTGTCATAGACGAGCTTTTTGACCGCAGCCAGAGAATTGGCCATATCTGCGAGGCCGACCGCTTGAATGGTAGGCCCGATGTTGCAATATGCTCCTCCCTGCGTAACGTCGATCCCTTTTTCGATACAGCCTTGGCTATGGATAGAGAACAGGGGCAGTTGATGCTGCTCCGCAATCATTTTCTCCGCCACGATCATATGGGCGTGGACTTCCTTGATGGCGTATTCGAGCTGTTTTTGGGTCGCCTGCATGAATTCGTCGAAGGTCTTAAACGTGCGAGGATCTCCGGTCGGGGGTCCGCAGGCTTCGCCGGCGCCCCATCCGACCACCCCGGCAGGTTTTACGCCGTTGTTCAAAACCAGGCTCATAACCGCCCCCAGGTTGATGATGCCGGAGTCGGTATGTCCATATTGAAGGCCGGCCACCCCAGGTTCCACGCAACCGATAGGCGAACCCAGCTCCAGGATTTGGTCTCTGGTGTATGGACTCTTACCGTGAAGTCCCCCACCGCGATATTCCAACATTTGTGAATAGGTTTCCACATCGAAGAAAGAAGGATGACCCATACCCTCGGCAGCCAGTTTTGTCGCCTCGAGCAATAGTGAATCCGGCGTCTTGGCGTGAAGATACATTGAAACGGAAGGCGCAGTCGTGCGAACGTGCCTCATGGCGCGGAGACACAAATAAGACAACTCATTGCTGGCGTCCCGCCCGTGCTTATCCAAGCCTCCCACTCCCAGATGAGCATATCGGTAATACCCTCCGAAATAATAGGTCAACTGGGTGGATTGAAACCAGGGAATGTTGGTAGTCTTGATATAGAGCTCTTCAATCAACTCCATGGCCTTTTCGGGCGTCAGGATCCCCTGTTCGATGTCCTTCTTATAATAAGGATACATGTACTGGTCGAACCTGCCGTAGGTCATACTCGGCCCTGCCCCCTCCACGAAGAGAAGCATTTCCGTCATCCAGACCGCCTGGATAGCCTCTCTGAATGTCCGAGGGGGGTTCCACGGGACCCAGTCCATGATCTTGGCAATCTCAAGGAGTTCCTCTTTGCGCTGTGCGCGGGTTTCTTTAGAAGCCAATTCGCGGGCCTTGGCGGCATAGTTCTCGGCCAGGGTCTTAATTGAGTCCAGGACGTCTATTATCCCCTCGTAGAAGTCCTTCTTGCCTAAGTCCCCAGGGTCGTTGGGATCTATCTTGGCCAGACATTCCCTGGCAAGGTCCTGGACACCCTTGTACCCGGTTTCAAACAGCTTGGCGTAGCCGGGGATGAAGTGAGATCCGTTGCTGCCAAGGTAATTGACGCAGTCGGCTATTCCTGATGAGACCACCTTTTTGGGGAAGGGGACCATCTTTGCCCAGACTGCCGTCAACGTCTTGTCTTTCCAGTATGGGATATGAACGCTCCGCAATTCTTCAAGATCTTCGTCATCGATTTCAAAAGGATCGAAGCGCCGCACGCGCATCTCGTCGAGGTCGGCGTCAAGCCAGTCCGCATGCATCTCTATATTGATCTGTTCACACCGGATTTTCTTCCCTTGCCACCCTGCGAGCTGCTCGTGATCGTAGATGACAGGGGGCAGCGTTCGATAAGTTTCCGCGCAGGCCTTGTACCTGCGGCGAAGGTAAGGTTCTCCTTCGGTTTCTTTGTAGATTTTCGTAAAACACCTGGTCCGGTGAATGTCGACGCTCGGCCGATTGGCATGCAGCAACCGGTTGAGTTGCTGAATGCGACGGGTGCTTCCCACCTCGGCCGACTTTCCGTCCCGCCATTCCATTCCGAGTTTACTACCAACTTCCTGGACACTTTGCTCTGCCATCTTACGCCTCCTTTTGTTCGATAACCCCGCCTCAGACGAACAGGCTTAAAGGGTTATTTCGGGCCCCGCAAACAAAATTGCTGCCCGGCGCTACTCGAAAAATATTTCGAAGCAACCTCCCGGTTCGGCCTTAAGCTTAACCTGTTCTTACTATCGCGACAAGACAGAGCGAAAAACTCTGTCCGGTTCATATCAGGCCGGCAGGCAACGACCCTCGGGGTCTGATGACCAGGGGCGATTGTCTATTAATAAGGCTCATGCCGGATTCCAGGGTGAAGCCTCCACTCCCGGTGAGTTGCGCGTCAAACAAGACCCTGAAACACAACATGAGCCATAAGCAATTACACCAGACTTCGAACCCCTCAGCGGCCGGTTGCGCGGGCCCTTTCCCCGGCGATCCGGACTCTCTCACCTTCAAGAAATTCACGCTCTTCCGTTGTGGCCAGTTTTCCGCTCTTGATCAAGATGGCCACGAAGATAACCGCCTCTACGACAAATAGGACCACCTTTAAAGTAAAAGGGAACTCATTCATGGGACTCCTCCTAAAGCTCGGGTATATTGCTGCTTGCCCTGGACACCACAGCCCAGTCATGTTTAAAGAACCAGCCTTTGGTTTCCCTCGTGAACAGAAGGGTCAGCACTGTGGCGATTGCATAGATGGTCATGAGCATGTAAAGGACCCAATAATATCCGGTGGCGGAAGCCTTCCCCCCTCCGAGTTCAATCAACGCGCCTGTCAGCAGGAGCAGAAGGGCGCCCAAGTAAAATCCGAGATCTATGAAGCCCATGGCGAGACCTTTGACCCGCCTGTCGGCGACATCATAGGCAACCGCATAAAAAATAGGGTAGGGGGCGTTGGTTGAGAATCCGACAAATATCTGAGCCCCGATCAACCAGGTCAAGCTAATCAATGAGTACTGCATGAAATAGAAACCGACAATCGCCCATACGAAGATGCACATAAAGCTGAGTTTCCTGCCTATCTTATCTGAGAGGCCTCCCCAGATCACCTGCCCCATCCCTCCGGTTATAGCGAACATAACCGTATAAGCGGCGGTCTCAGCGGCGCTATACTTGCCCACATAATATATGAACAACGGCAAAAAGCCGGCCCATACCCAGTAAGATCCGCAGATCAAGAAACCGTTGATCACCATGATCAACTGTGTGGGATTCTTCATGGTGAGATTCCAGGCTTCCCCCATGGTGACTTGTTTCTGCTCGACGCCCACCTCGGATGGCAGCACCTCATCATGAATTGAAGAGTGGAAACCTGCTTTGGTAATTTCCCCAACAAGCTTACGTTGGTTTTTCAGGGTGACCGTATCCCAAATCCACCAACAGACCACCACCATAGGCAGCGACATGAGAAGGAAACAAACCCGCCAATTCGCATTTCCGAAATGGGAGAGAAGCCAGGATATACTCAGTCCTGCGACAAAAGAGCCCCACGGGTAACCTGTGTGGTGAAACCCCAGGGCGAAACCTCTGTGCTCCATTGGGAACCAGTCACTTGCCATGGCGCACACCAGAGGTTCAGCGGGTCCCAGGAAAAGGGCGCATACGGCTACCAAAATCATGAAAGTTACGAACGAACCCGATAAAGTTTTGAATCCTATCAGCGCTGCGACCAATGCACAAATAGCTCCGACAAGGATGGTCATATGCCTGCGGCTGAACCCTCCTCCAAGTCTGTCCGTACGGTGGGTCAGAGTTGGAGACAGAGGCGCTTGCAAGAACGTGAAGACCATCGGAAACATCAGGCTTGCGAAAGCGCTCAATTGGAATTCCTGTCCATAAACGGGCTGAAGTGCAAAAACGCACAGCTTTATGGCAGTCTGTGCGCCGTAGGCAACCCAAGCCGCCAGCAGAATATTCCAGGCCAGACCGGGCACGCCGCTCGGGATGAACCCCCCGCCCCTTGCGTGCGCAACAGCATAAACTTGATTTGTCTCATCACTCATATGATAGACTCCCTACTCTTATGGTGAATGCCTGTTACCCCTTTCGATCCAATAAGTTCTTTGACCGACTTCTTAACGTAAGATCTCAAACACCTTCGAATTCTCCAACCCTCCTTTCTTCTGAAATCTTATCCATGCAATATTATGGTTGCTGGAAAAAGATATCAGGATCGATAAGTTTTAACCGGAGGCGCGATGCCGGGAAGGCCCGAATCCAGCCAATGCCGGTCGTTGCCTGCGACCGGCGCTATGAAAGTTGAGTCTTGCGCCTTGAAGGGTCCATAATGCGCTATATTGGAATGACCGGCGCCATATTGCCTGAGTCAGGCCGTCTTATTTAGATGACGGCGCCGGTCGGGAGCACTGTATCCGATGGTTCTGGAAAGCGAAGCTGTGATTTCAAGCAAAGCTTCACGACAATACTCCCAATGTTCTTTGTCATGGCAACGCGGTTCCGGGAGGGCCAAACTGATTGCGGCCACCAGCATGCCGCTGTGATCCAGGACCGGTGCGCTGATAACAGCCAACCCGGGAGTTCTTTCGCCAAGGCTCGATGCATACCCCTGTTTCTGATAGTAGCGAAATTCACGGCGGAGCACATCCGGATCTACGGTAGTGCGTTCAGTGATAGGGACAAGCGGCGCTTCATCAAGGTACCTGTCAATAAAGTCCTGGGAAGAAAAGGCCAACAGACATTTTGCGGAAGCGCCTGCGTGGAGAGGGTTCCTCTCACCGATCGGCACGGTAGCCTTAACTTTCTGAGGGGATTCGATGCTATCTACGCAAAGTCTTTCAAGCCCATCGATCACATTCAGGTGTACTGTTTCCTGAGTGCGGGAAAGCAGTTCCTTCATGAATGCCTTGGCCATTCCGTTGACAGGGTAGGTGCTTTGCAACACATGCAGGATTTGGAAATAGACATTTCCCAGACGATACTGACGAGTTTCAGGGTCCTGATCCACGAATGCGTATTCCTTAAGGGTGACCAGGAGCCGCTGCACGGTGGAAGGGCTGAAGCCAAGCCGGACGCTTAGCTCTCTGACGCCCCACAAAGGGCGCTCAGCGCTAAATGCCATAATGACATGCAACGCTTTTTGTATAGCGTTCAAATGCATTTCCTCTATGTTCCACAATATGAAACACTATTCCTTGGGATGGGTTAAACCTACCAGTCCCTTCGCAGTCTGTCAAGCGAATTCGGCAGTTATCTTTCGTTGCGCCTCAGAATCTGAGACCCTGAGTGGGTCATTGGGTCGAAAGCAAAGCTAATAGACGTCGCCATTCATTTCGAGCAAAGAGATCGGCGACCCAACCTTAGGAAGCTGGAAATTCTGAGGCGCCATGGGGCAAAGATCCGAAAGGCGGAGGATGTAGAGTTCCCCTGCGGACCGTGGGGTGACAAACAGGCGCATGAAGGAAAATACCGCTTCTTACGACGGCCATCCAGTTCGAAAAGGGAGGGGAGGCGGCAACATAAAACCTTTTGATGACTTCGCGACAGCGAAAAGCGGATGTGAGTGGATTGCCGCCTGCTCACCCATTTATGTCATTTCACTTTTTGGTCTCCTTTTTGGTCTTCTTTTCGGCCCTCTTTTCCTTTAAGCTCTTGGCTGGCTTTTTCTTCGAATCTTTCTTGGTGTCCATGTTCTTAGTCATGATGTTCCCCTTTGTTTCCCCAGCAGGAGCTGGAAGCTTCGAGGCGGTGGCGCGGTGAGTAGACTGACCCGGAGATACGGAGACGCGGGGCTGCCCCCATCTCCCTTTCTCCGCGTTTTGCAGTTCCGGCGTCCCCGCACAAGCAACGCTCGATTTCGCTGCCGGGACGAAAAATCCTTCTTCGGGTCAAAAGAATTCAGCCAAAAATCCTAATTGCAAACTGCCGGCGTCATCCGGAGTTCGCGCAAGTTTATACTGGTGTCGCTCAGGTTACAAGCGGGATTGACGGCGGGATGGCGGAGTTTTATCAGTGGGAGGGCTCAACCGGATTTTGCGCTCGTAAGTAAGGGTCCTCAAAAAGAGAGGTGAAACTTGAGGCGAAGACTTCGCGCGGGGACATACCCCGCCGCTACGCTGTGGGCGATATTATTCCTGGTCATGTGCAGAGCAGCGCCAACCGAGGCCGCCTCGATCGGGATAGGTTGGGACCCAAGCAATGATCCGGCGGTCGCTGGCTACACGATACATTACGGGGACAGACCGGGGCATTATACAAAAACAGTTAAGGTGAAGGGAAGGTTCGCTTCCAGCGCCGTCATACACAACCTGGAAAAGGGGAAGGCGTATTTTTTTGCGGTGACTTCTTACAACGCAAAGGGCAAAGAGTCAGCATACAGCCTCGAAATAAGCAATATCAACGCTCCGCAAGGCGGTTCACCCGCCGCGCCGCAGAGCGCTGCGCGCAAAGAGGTAAGAGAGGACAGGGGGCAGGAGGGCTCACGAAACAAAATACCTGCATCAAAAAATGTCGCCAGGACCCCGGAGGGTAAGATACTGCCTTCCAGGGTTAACGGACTTGAAAAAACGGATGCTGTTACGCGATGACGCGGGGACAAGACTCTCTCCGCGTCACCCCGTCTCCGTGTCAGTTTTGGGCCGTACATTTGTCAATTTCACCTTAACCCGGAAATTTCAGGACGACTTCTTCTTCTTTGCCGCCGTCGCGGTCGAGCGCCATTTCAAGCTCTATGCTGCTGTCGCGAATGCCGATCACAACCGGCGACTTTCCTTTATCTCCTTCAATGTGGGTGATTTCCTTCACTACGTCGAAAACTTTCCGTCCGATCACCGTCGGGGGGCTGGGCAGTTCGGTTTTTCGATATTTTGCGGTTACCGAAACCCCTCCATCGGCGGTACGGCGAAGAGAGATCTTTTCAGCGTTTTTGTCAATTCCATGCAAAACAGCCAAAGCAATCCATTTCAGGGCGCCCTCTTCGGAATCCTGTTCTTTGACGAGACCAGCCATTTCACCCAGCGGGTCGGCGTTGGCGAAGCAATCGCATTGCTCCTGGACCTTCATGTGCATCGTGCGTTTATCCAGCATTGTAAATCCCCTCCTTAAAGAAAATCGCATATAAAATACATTAAGCATACATCGGCGCGGGGCGGCGGGCGTCTACAAGACACGGAGATGGGGAGACAGGGGGAATGGGAGACTGTTTTGCCCCTGCGTCTCCGCATCAGGGTCGCCCGCTGCGTTCCGTCGTCCGACATCAGTAAAGGTAAGTATTTGCGATCTTAAATCCACACTCAGGGGGTTTGAATTTTGCGGAAATCCGCAACCCGGGCAAAAAGGTCCCGCGTTCGGGTGAGCAGCGCAAGCCGGTTTCGCTTGACCGAGTCGTCCTTGTCCATGACGAGCACGGAATCGAAGAAGGAATCTATCATGGGTTTAAGCCGGGCCATGGATTCGAGCGCTCCGGCAAAATCCGACCGGGCGAGCAGGGCGCCTACTTCTAACTGGGCAGACTCCAGTGCGTCGAACAGGAGCCGTTCGGCCGGGTTTTTAAAAAGAGAAGCGTCAACGGGCGCAGTCTCGGGCGCCTTGATGATGTTGGCCACCCGCTTAACTGCGGTCGCCAGGGCTCCGAAACCGGGCCTTGAGGTAAATCGGGCAAGCGCTTTGGTCCTTTCGACGGCTTCGAGCAGATCGTCTATGCCCACTGAAAGCGCCGCCTCGATCACGTCGGGGCTTGCCCCCTCGTCGAGGGTTGCAAGGTAGTGCTGAAGGCGTCCTTCGAAAAAGGCCGTTATGTCCCGTTTTACATTTTCCGCCGGCCGGACGAGCTTATTGGAAAGCAGTGCGAGGGCCCTGTCTATGATCTCACCGAGCGAAATTCGCAGCGGCGTTTCAAGCACGATTCGTATGATTCCAAGCGTCTGGCGCCTCAGGGCGAACGGGTCGGCCGTACCGGTTGGAAGCAGCCCAACCCCGAAGCAGGCGGCAATTGTGTCGATTTTGTCCGCGATGCTTATGAGCGAGCCTTCGATTCGCGAAGGGACCGGCCCACCCGACCGATTGGGCAGGTAGTGCTCGTAGATGGCCTCTGCAACGGCTTCCGGTTCGCCCTGGAGCCGTGCGTAAGTCCTTCCCATTATCCCCTGGAGTTCAGGAAATTCGCTCACCACGCCCGACACAAGGTCGGCCTTGCAAAGCCTGGCTGCGCGGCGAACATCGGGCGCGCGCTCATGGGCGACCCGCTCAATCAGCATCATGGCCAGCTCGCTGAAACGCTCCATTTTTTCGAAGCTCGTTCCGATCTTCGAATGGAAAACGACCCCCTTCAGTTGTTCGACCCGGTCGTCGAGCGGCGTCTTCTGGTCTTCCCTGTAATAGAAGCGGGCATCTTCGAGCCGCGCCCTCACTACTCTGGCGTTGCCGGCTTCCACCAGGGCGAAATCCCTTGGAACGGTGTTGGAAATAGTCACAAAATATGGGACCAGCGCGCCGGCGGCGTCCGTTAGGGCAAAGTATCGCTGGTGCTTCTTTATGACCGTAATAAGCAGTTCGGGGGGAAGTTCGAGATACTTGTCTTCAAACCGCCCGACTAGCGGCTGAGGAAACTCGACCAGTTGTGTGACTTCATCGAGAAGCTCTTCGTCTAAGAGCACCTTTGCGCCGACCCGCGCGGCGGCTGTTGCTGCGCCCTGCCGAATGAGTTCGCGCCGCTCGGCTGTGTCGAGTATGACGTAGTTCTTCCTGAGGTTATCGCGATGGCCCTCGAAGTCATGGACCTCGATCCACACGGGACTCATGAACCGGTGGCCCATGGACTTTTTCCCGGAGCGCACCTGAGCGTATTCGCACTCCAGGACCTCTTGAGCGAACAGGGCCACGATCCATTGAATCGGCCTGGCGAAAGTCAGACTGTAGGATGACCAGTGCATGGACTTGGGAAATGGAATTTTGGCGATGAAGTCCGGGAGCATTTTCTCCAGGAGGTCTTTGGCCGAAAGACCGGCTTGCTCTCGAAAGACGCAAAGATACTCACCCTTGGGCGTCTGCTTTATTGTAAGGTTTTCGAGGCTTGCGCCCTGTCCTTTCGCAAAGCCTTCGGCAGCCCTCGTGGGCTTTCCTTGAGCATCGTATGCGGCGCTTTTGGGCGGCCCGATGACCTCGGTCCTCACGGGCTGTTGGGAATCCGCAACACCGGGCACATTCAACACCAGCCGTCGAGGCGTGCCGGTAACCGTGGGTTCACCGTGCGCTATGCGGTTTTCATCGAGAAACCGGCCCATCCGCAAAGACATCGATTCCAGTGCGGGCAGGATGTAGCCGGCCGGCAGTTCTTCGGTTCCAATCTCTATGTACAGGGTCTTCGCCATCTGTTCACCTTAAAAACGGATTTAGGGATTGAAGAATTTAGGAATTGAGGAATTTGTGTTAATCCCTGGCTCACTCAATTCGCAATTCATTAATTAGCTTTAACGCCATTTGTTCAAGAGCGGAAATCCCATTTTCTGGCGCTGGGCGTAATAGGCGTGCGCAACGTTGCGCGCCATGTTCCTGACCCTGGCGATATAGTTGGTCCTTTCGGTTACGCTGATCGCCCCGCGCGCATCGAGCAAATTGAACACGTGGGAGCATTTGAGCGTATAGTCATAGCTGGGCAGGACGAGTCCGCGCTCGTTCATGCGCAAGGATTCAGCCTCGTACATGCCGAAGAGCTTGAGCAGCATGCCCACGTCCGCCTCTTCGAAGTTATAATGGGACCACTCCACCTCACCCTGGTGGTGCACGTCGCCATAGGTGACATTGCCGCTCCAGATGAGGTCATAGGCGGAGTTGACACCCTGCAGGTACATCGCGATTCTTTCCAGGCCGTAGGTAAGCTCCAGGCTCACCGGACTGAGGGCGAGGCCTCCAACCTGTTGAAAGTAAGTGAACTGCGTTATTTCCATCCCATCGAGCCAGACCTCCCAGCCCAGGCCCGAGGCCCCCAGGGTGGGGGATTCCCAGTCATCCTCGACGAAGCGGATATCGTGATCCAGAGGGTCGACGCCAAAGCTCTTAAGGCTCTCCAGGTACACTGCCTGCGAATCGGCTGGAGAAGGCTTAAGAATCACCTGGTACTGATAGTAATGCTGGAGCCGGTTAGGGTTCTCTCCATACCGGCCGTCGGTCGGCCGCCGGGACGGTTCGACGTAAGCCACATTGTAGGGCTCCGGCCCGAGGACCCTCAAAAAAGTGGCGGGATTGAAAGTGCCCGCGCCGACTTCGAGGTCATAGGGCTGCTGGATCACGCATCCTCGGTCGGCCCAGAACTTGTTAAGGGCGCCAATAAGTTCCTGGAATGTCATTTTGATCTCCCTATGGGAAAATAGGTCATAGTAGTCCCATATGACCTATGCCTGTCATTCGGCCTTCGGGTTGTCGATCAGATCGATGCGCCTCTTATGGCGGCCGCCTTCGAAAGGCTCCTTTATCCACTCGCGCACTATTTCAAGGGCCAGGTCAACGCCGATAAAACGGGACCCAAGGCACAAAATGTTGCTGTCATTGTGACGCCTGCTCATGCGAGCCTCGAACGGCTCTCGTCCGTTCACGGCCCGCACTCCGGGGACCCTGTTGGCCGCTATGCACATCCCGGTCCCGCTGCCGCAAACCAGGATGCCCCGATCCGCCTGTCTACTCTCCACCGCTCGCGCTACTCGAAGGGCATAGACCGGGTAATCGACCGGATCGGCGCTGTTGGTTCCAACGTCCACTACCTCTACGTCCGCCCCCCTTAGAGTTGAAGCGACAAGCTCCTTCAATGCAAAACCGGCGTGATCCGCTCCGATGCAGACTTTCATAAAAACACCTGTAAATCGTTACATAAAAGACTTCCGGCAGGGTCCCTGCGACCGTATCGCCTGGATCTGAGCCCGAACTCTATATGAAAAACAATGGCGCGGAAACCAAAAAATCACATGGAATCAAGCTTGTCCTTTCTCAGCGATGATTTATTGGAATTCCGGCGTGTCTTAGCCCAACTTCCGCAGTTAGG
>PLSV01000351.1 GCA_003165235.1 Syntrophobacteraceae bacterium | reverse complement strand
TGCTCCGTGGAAATCCAGGCTAGGGATTGAGGCGCCGAGGATTGCGTCTGGAGCTGCCAAAGGGGTGTCACCTAATGGTTGGACTTGGCATCACACTGAGGAGCCAGGCGTTATGCAACTCGTGCCAAGAGAGCAACACGCAGCCGGAAACCCGTTTAGGGAAACCATGCACCCTAACGGGCGAGGTGGTTTCGCGATTTGGGGAACTGATTTCTAATTCCGGGAGCGAATATATGACACTGCTGAAACTGGTCGAGAAACTCGACGAATTAGAGGAAGAGGACGTGCTTTTTGCGAGGGAGAAATGGGCTCCGGAATCTGAGGCGGCTGTCTTCAGACTGACTGAGGATTACATGGCGCCAGAAGAACCAAAGCGTCTCGGGTTAAAGTACTTTTTGGAGGTGCACATTGCCTTGGATGTGCTGGATGGCTTTATCCTTGAAAAACCACACGCTACTACAAGGCAGAAATGCCAGAGGCTTATTGAGTACGCGATTCACGATGCCTGAATTTGCCGATGATTGTGAAACGTACTGAATCCTTGGGGTCGGTTCGAAAGCGCAGACATAAACGAGCAAGATAAACCGGGCGTTACTGCGGTGAGTAAATTCCATTCACCAAGGTCCATATTGTCCGGGGTACGGGAGAACGAGAACAGTGATGTCCATAGAGCAAACTGAAATGGTGGATTTTGTGAACATTGATCTGCATTAAAGGGCAGAGAGCAGTAAAATCCTGACCGCTAAAAGCTAAGGGCCTTCGACGCCATATTCCGGGTCCTGAATATGTTCACCTTTGCATTTGGGGCATTTCCCCGGCGACGTAAAACGGTTTCGGCCCTCGAATTTGAAACCACATTCCAGGCAGAGAGCCGGGGTTATTTTGAGCCTCATATTCTGTGATTTGAGTGAACGCCCAATGTGATCGAGGTGTTCGTAAACCTCCTTTTCGCTGATGCGAATGATTTTGGAGATGTTCTTTGCCCCATACTCCCCCTCTGACAAAAGGGATATGATCTCCTGCCTGACAGTGTTCATATCTGCTCCGGTTCAAGATCGTTATTGCGCCTTCGTGAAATATTGCCATTTTATAGATAATCTGGACTTTTCCGACATCTCGTATGATAGACTTATAAACCATCCTGTACGATATGCGCCGCGTAGCGCGAAGGCCGACCGATGGATGGTCCATCATGAGAGTTGGGCGGGCGCGGGAGGCTTTGTTGCGTCTTCCGGCAGGGGCGTAAATCAGTAAAAAGGAGCGACAATGCTTGAGTTGCTGAAGAAAGGCATGTTTGCGGGAATCGGCGCGGCTGTGCTGACTCGCGACAAAATCCGCGAAGCGACCCGGATGCTGGTGGAAGAGGGAAGATTATCGAACGAGGAAGCCGAAAAACTCACCGAAGATCTGGTCGACAGCGGCGAGCGGGAATGGGAGGAGATAAACTCCAAATTCCAGTCATCCTTTAAGAAGATTTCCGAAAACCTGGAGGTAGTCCGCAAACAGGAGTTCATAGACCTTAAGGCCAGGGTGGAACTCCTCGAACAGCGGCTGAGCCTGCTGGAAAAGACCCGTAGCCGGGAGAGTGGGGCGACCGGGGATTTGTGATCCGCTCCCGGGCGCAGCAATCCCCTCACGGGTCAGGCTTACGCCTGTCCGGACTCAGGAAGGGGGATCTTTTCCGATCCCGAGTGATGAATGGTTTTCATCAGATGTAGTTGAACCAGAATTCTTCGACCTTTTTGAAATTCGATCTAACCCTGGCCGCTCCCTGGATGATTTCTCCATGCCCCGGCAGGAGCCATTCCGAATCGAACGCCTCGAGTGTTTTAATGCTCCGTTTGAGAATGGCGCCGTTTCCACCGGGAAGATCGGTGCGCCCAAGGCCGTCCCGGAAAAGCACGTCACCGCTGAAAAGCGCCTTCCGGGCGGGCCAGTACAGCGCCACCGATCCGGGCGAATGCCCCGGTGAGGGGACTACTTTCAGTTCGATCCCCTTTACATTCAGGTCGCCAGGTCCCATAACAAAATCGGGAGTATAGGCATCCATGTCCCAGGTGGGACCAGCGTGTTCGCCTATCCGCTGGATCAATCGCCAATCTTCGAGGCTGACGGCGAAAAGGGCCGGCTGATTCTTGAAATATTTGACCGCTTCGAAGTGATCCGGATGGGCGTGGGTCACCAGGACCAGGTCTATATCGGAGATTTCAATTCCGAGTTCCTTCAACTGGGTGGCGACATGGTCGAAGAGATGAAAATGCCCCGGATCGATCAGGACCTTTGCCGGACCGTCGATAAGATATGTATTGCAGTTGTTCTCGGAGATTGAAGTCCAGAGAAAAGCGTGCAGACCGTCAGTTACTTTCATAAGGATTGACTCTTAAAATTTGAGTTTAAGTTTCGAGCTCTAAGCTCCGGGTGCGAAGGTTTAAGTTTAAAGCTTAATTTTAGACTTAAAATTTGAAACTTAAAACTTGAAACTTGATTGGATGAAGCAAATTGCGGGAAGCCGATCGACCACAAAAAAATCGCGCAAGGAAAGAAAAGGCTGACATTCTGTTTCTGAACGGAATCGTGCTGACCCTGGACTCCGCCTCCAACACCTTCAACCCCGGAGGAATCGCCATTCGGAGGGGAAAGATCGAGTCAGCGGGACCTTCCGATGAAATCCAATCGGCTTTTGAATCATCGGAAACCCTGGACATTTCCGGATGTGTGGCCCTTCCCGGGCTGATAAACGCTCACACGCACGCCGCCATGACGCTTTTTCGCGGTCTTGCCGACGACCTTCCCCTTATGGACTGGCTGCAGGGTCATATATTTCCCGCCGAGAAAAACCTGAACGAAGAGTGGGTCTACTGGGGGACGATGCTTGCCTGCGCCGAGATGATTCTGTCGGGGACGACCGCTTTTTGCGACATGTACCTTTTCGAGCACAAGGTCGCAGAGGCGGCGAAAAGAGCAGGCATGCGGGCGCTGGTGGGCGAGGTGCTCTACGATTTCCCTTCTCCCGCCTACGGGGAGATCGAAAACGGCCTGAGGCATACCGAACTGCTCATCGACAGGTGGCTGGGAGACCCCCTGGTCAGCATCGCCATCGAACCACACGCCCTCTATACCTGTTCGCCGGACCTTCTGAAGAAGTGTCACGAGATATCGGTCCGGCGCGAGGCGCCGCTTGTAGTCCACCTGTCGGAAAATGAAGCTGAAGTCGAACAGACACTAAGCATGTACGGCAGGCGTCCGGTCGCGCACCTCGAGGCCCTTGGTCTGCTGGGCCCCCGCCTTGTGGCCGATCACTGCGTGGCCCTCAATGAAACAGATATCGGTATGCTTGCCCGAAACCAGGTCAAAGTGGTCCATAATCCGGAAAGCAATATGAAGCTTGCTTCCGGTATCGCCCCTGTGCCGCGTCTTCTCGAATCCGGCGTGACGGTGGCCCTGGGCACGGACGGCTGCGCGAGCAACAACAACCTTGATATGTTCGGAGAAATGAATACGTGCGCCAAGCTCCACAAGGCCGCAGCACTCGACCCGACAGTCCTTTCGGCCGAAACGGCGCTCAAAATGGCGACCGGGTCCGGGGCCAGGGCGCTGGGTTGGGAAGGCCTGACCGGACAAATCACGCCTGGAATGCTTGCCGACCTGATAGTTGTGGATTTTAGAAAACCGCACTTGACGCCCGTTTACAACCCCGTAAGCCACCTGGTCTATGCGGCCGGGGCTGCCGATGTCCGCCACAGCGTCATTGGCGGGCGCCTTGTGATGAAGGACCGCACGCTGCTGACTCTGGACCTGGAGGAGATTTTCGGTCATGTCCGTGAATTCGCTAAAAAAACGGGAGCAGGAAGCTAGGAGCGGGAAGCAAGAAGAAAAACCGCTTCCCACTGCTGCCCTTCCCGCTTCTGGAGTTGTCGATTGGCTGCTTTTCAACGCCGACTGGCTTGTTGCATGCGACCCCGGGATGAGCCGGTTTCGTTCGGGGGCCGTTGCAATCGATGGTGACCGCATAGCGGCAGTCGGCCCTTCCGGTGAGCTTCGAAATAAATTCAGCGGGCGCCGGGAAGCCGACCTTTCGGGTTACCTGCTCATGGCCGGTTTGATAAATACCCACACCCACGCCGCCATGAGCCTGTTTCGCGGCATCGGCGACGATCTGCCCCTTAAGAAGTGGCTCGAGGAAATCATCTTTCCTGCCGAGAACGCTTTTGTTAATCCCGACACCGTGTATCTGGGGACCCTGCTTTCAGCGCTTGAAATGCTAAGGAGCGGCGCCACAACCTTCTGCGACGGCTACTTTTTTGAGGAGTCGGCCGCCCGCGCCGCCGTTGATGCAGGGATTCGCGCCGTCATGGGTCAGGGGTTCCTCGATTTCCCTGCGCCCGACCTGCCGGATCCGACGAATTTCCAGGCGCGCGCGGAGGAGTTTCTGTCGCGCTTCCCCACTCAGACCGACCGCGTTCGCCCATCCCTTTTTTGCCACGCTCCCTACACATGCCGCCCGGAAACGCTAAAGCGCATAAAGGAGCTTTGCCGCAGCCACAAAATCCTCTTTCAGACTCATCTTTCGGAAACCAGGGACGAGGTCGATGAAATCGTGAAACGATACGGCCTGAGACCGGGAATGCATCTCGATGCGCTCGGGGTCCTGGATGAGGCGACGCTCTGCGCTCACGGGATCTGGCTATCGCAAGATGAAATCCTGTCCATTGCAAAGAGCGGCGCCTCTATTTCCCATTGCCCGGAAAGCGCAATGAAGCTGGGCTCCGGGGTCGCTCCAGTTCCGGATATGATCTCCTGTGGAGTAAAGGTCGGCCTCGGTACTGACGGCTGCGCGAGCAACAACGACCTGGACCTTTTTTCCGAAATCGGCTTTGCGGCCAGGGTCCATAAAGTTTTTAGAAAAGATCCCCTCGCATGCCCCGCCGAACAGGCGCTACGGATGGCCACATTGGGCGGCGCCTCGGCCCTTGGGCTGGAAAATGAAATCGGAAGCATCGAACCCGGCAAAAAGGCGGACCTCATTGCGCTCAACCTCAATCAACCTCATCTGACGCCGATGTACGACCCGGTCAGCCATATCGTATATGCGGCTCGTGGCAGTGACGTAAGATTCGTGTGGGTGGATGGCCGGCAGGTCGTAAAGGATGGGCGGGTGCTCACGGTGGATGAGGCCGAGGTCATGTCCGAGGCAAAGCGGATGGGTGATAAAATTTTACTTTCTAAAACATAACCCTCAAAAGTAAAATCATAAAAGAGGCAGGACCAGCCCTCATCCCTGGTCCCTCCGTTTCCAGCCCTGTCATTCCAACCGGGCAGATTATCTGCGCCTCGACCCGGCATGTGCGCCGCGACCCGACGGGCCTCCGGAAGGCCGCCGCCCTCCCCATTGCTGCTGATTCCGATTGTGAGGCGTTCCATGATACTGCATGCCCCGGCGCCCGGAACCCTGCGGTCTTCGGGACTTGAATTTACCGGCTCCGCCGCTCATCGCTCTTGCGCTCCGGCCATGCCCGGATTTTGACATACCAGCCAGTGATGGCTTGACGGCCCTCGGGTTTTGGTTGAGGGCCTGCTGCCGGGCTGCTCCAGTCATTGCGGACGCGATCCTGGGTGCAGCGACCCTTGACGCCCCTAGCGCCGGTTTGGCGAGTCTGGCGCTGGAAACCTGATTGCGAATAACGCTGCCGTTCACGTTGGGAGCGTTCATGCTGAATTTCGCCAGGTTCCCAGCCACTCTGGATGTCACGTTCTGAGCCGGTTTGAAGTGAGGAGCCGCATTCGTGTAGTTGAACCGCTGCCTCGGGTCGCCTGCATTTTTGAGAAGATTGTTGCTGACGACGGGCGCCGCCTTAAACCCTGAAGCGAGGGCGCGGCCCTCAACATTTGTAACCCGAGTCCGGCTGTAGCTGTTTACGCTGTGAAAATCACGCTGGTTTACAATTACAGGGCGGTCCCAGTGACTGTATCTGTGGAAATCGATATTGATGAGGCCGGGATGATAGACCGTAAAACCCCACGGTCCCCACCAGTTAAACGCATAGAAAGGTTCCCATGGAAGCAGTGGAAACCATCCTATAGCGTCGCCGGAGTAAAGCCATCCGACTCTTCCAGGGTACCATCCAAAGCCGATCCCCCAGTAAGGAAAGTCCCACCCGCTCGATACTGCAGGAGGCGCCCAGTACCAGTAGTCATTTGCCCGGAACCAATAACCGTAATGATGAGTAACGTATCCAAACGGTTCGTATGGCACCCAGGTATAGTCCCCGCGCCAGTCCGCCCAATGGCCGGCCGTATAAGGGACCCAACCTTCCTCCACACTGGTGGGACGCCATGCCTCCCGATACTCTCCTTTGTAATATACGGTCTCCCAGCGCCCGTTGTCATCCAGCACTTTGGAATCTTCACGAATGCCTTCGGGCAGGTGCTTTACCGATTCGCCTTTAGTTTCAATACCGTGGGCCAGGATGGAATCCCGTGAAATGTTCCAGTCGTCCCATTGGGCGTCCACTTTGCCCTCCCCAGCGGCAACCTGCCGATTGTCCGCCAGAATGGAAATCGACCCGGGAATGACGTAGTATTTGGCTCCGTCCAAATCATGAACGAATTCGACCTTACCCTTTATCGCGACTACCTCAACAGATTCGTCACCTACGTAGAGATCGAAAACCGATCCGGGGGCGCCTACCGCGTAACCGAAAGGCGTGGTAGCTTTGATCACGACCCCCTGGCTCCTGTCGATAAACCGGGCGATGCCTGCAGCCACGTCAACCTCGGTCGCGTCGTCTTTGAGCGCGATCATCTGAATCTGGGTATTGGCGCCTATCCTGATCCAGGTGTTGTTAGGCATCAGGATCTCAGCCTTGCCGTTTTCCCCCAGGTAGAGGGCGTCCTCCCGGCCGAATGGAGTGTCCTTCACGGTCGCCACCCAGTCTTTTGCTTCAGGAACATAACGGAGCATCTCACCTTCCACCAGCGAAATACGTCCGACCAGGACCGTTTCTTTACTCCGGGTATGCCGTCTTGGCTGGTCCGGCGCCTGCGGAGCAGACCAGGCCGCCTGCGCAGCCGAACAGAGTAAAACTGCAGCCAGCAAGAAAATCTTCCCGGCGTATTTCATGCAAAGCCTCCTGGCAAAGCAACGGCCCGGATACGGCCACCATCTCTATCCGGCAGTCGCGGCGGGAATTTGAAGGCAATATTCTTCAACCATTTAGACTAGACGAAAAGTCCCGGAAGATAGTTTACAATTGCGCAATCAATCAATTCCAGGTATGTGGCAATCGAAATTTGAGATAATGTGCTTAAATTATTGCAGGCGTCCATAGTTTTCATACCCAGCGGAGTGCCCCCTATGTTCAAGGCCAAAGACGTAATGACCCGGGAGGTTATCACCGTCTCCCCGGAAACAGAGGTGACGGAAATTGCCAGGTTGCTGCTCGAAAAGCGATTTAATGGTGTGCCCGTCGTTAAACCGAACGGCGATCTGGTTGGCGTAATCTGCCAGAGCGATCTGATCGCCGAGCAAAAAAAGCTCCCGCTTCCTTCGGTTTTCACAATCCTTGATGCTTTTATCCCGATGTATCCGCCGAGCAAAATAGCCAAAGAAATTCAAAAAATCGCGGCGATGAAGGCATCTGAAGCTATGACGGGCAAGCCGGTGACAGTGGGCCCGGAAGCTGGCATAGATGAAATAGCCTCTATAATGGTCAACAAGAGTATTTATACGATTCCTGTTTTGGAAGGCGGGAAACTGGTGGGCGTCATCGGCAAAGAAGATATTCTGCGGACCCTGCTCTCCTCCTCCAAACAGGGCTGACTCGCTTAAGGCTTATTGCTTTGCAGCGGGCCAATTTTTGAGGGATGTCCCAAGGTAGAGTCTGTATTGGCGACTCCCTCCCGCTCCCAATGACGTGTCATCAAGGCGCTCGACTGCCTGGAAATATCTGGAGAGTGCAGCGCCGCCGCCGCCCGGGGAATCGGTTTCGGGAAAAACGATTAAAGCGTCCCAGCCAATTTTCGGCCCTTCCCATATGTCGTACTGGCTCTTGGGCTCGCCTTCGGGAACGCGCCAGGCATAGACCTTTGGCTGCCCTGGCGTATAGAAGGCAAGTTCTGAGGCAAGCTGGCGGTTGAAAGTCAGTATAAAAGTGCTCTGAGGGCGAGGCGCTTCGCCAAGCGCTCTGCCTGCTTCAATGCCGAGTTGCCGCCAGCCCTGCAGCCTGGCGATCAGCCTGTCTGCCCATGGGCCGGGGACAGCTCCGGCCCAAAACGGAAGGGCATAGGTGAGCAGCGCCATAACAGCCCCGACGATAACCCCTTTTTTGAAGTAAGGTCTCCAGGAATCCAGTCTGGAACCGGTCGATATCTCGCCGCAGCCCCAGGCCGCCAGAAGGATCATTCCGGCCGGATACGCCATGGAGGGCCAGTTGGGTTGAATCCTTTGCCGCAGACTCAAAACGGCCACACCGAGTAGCGGCGCGAAACTGAAGCACAGCAGATACAGCACGCGACGGTCTTTGGACCTGAAATGGAAGAGCAACCAGGCGGAGACCAGGACAAACAGTATCCAGGTTAGAGGCGAAACGATCCCAATCTGTCCCCCTATGAATTCGGTCGAAGTAGCCATGAAATTGGACAGGCTTTCTTCAAAGTGGCCAGCGGTATGATGAAACGTGACCCAGTTGTGAGAAGCGTTCCACAGGATGGGTGGGATCAACGCAGCGAGCCCCAAAAGCGAAAACGAATAGGGACGGCGGCGTTTCAACAGGTATCTATCGGCTCTGCTCACCGCCGCAAAGGCAAACATGAGGACAATAAACGCGGCCATCACCTGTTTGCTGAGCAGTCCGAGACCAATGGCCGCTGCAAGGGCGCACCACTCCCAGGAAACTCGATCCCTTTTTTCCAGTCCTACCCAGAACATGTAAAGGGCAATAGACCAGAAGCAAATTAGAGGCGCATCGATGGTCATGATGCAGCCCAGCGCGGACGCGCCGGGTGAGGCCATCGCCGCCGCCGCCGCCCAGAAAGCCGTATGAGAGTCATACATGCGTCTTGCAAGCAGGAAAAGCGCCAGCGCCGAAACTGCGCCCAGCAGCACTGCGGGCAGCCGCACAACTGCTGGGCTCGAACCGATGGTCCGGGAGAAAAGGGCGATGATCCAGGCCACCATGGGGGGTTTGCTGAAATAACCCCAGTCCAGTTGGCGAGACCAGTCCCAGTAGTAGGCTTCATCGGCGGCGAGGTCCAATGGGACCGCAAGGATATAGGCCAGCCGAAATATTGTGGTAAGAGTGAGCAGGAGAAAGAAACGTTTGTTCCAGTTCATGATTCAGCACGGTCCTGGCTGATATTACTCGCCGCCAAGTTTCTCGATGTGGCCCTTGCGCCGCTTCCACATTGAAAGGCCCACCAAGCAGAGCGTCGAACATCCAACAGCGGCTGCGCCGATGGCCGCTGAGACAAGGCCGATACGGAGCTGGAATGCTGTGGCGCTATGCGTTCCCTGTCTGATAAGCGAAAGAGCGGCAAAAATCAGGCCCAGGCCCGTAGCCCCGGCCAGCGCAGAAAGCAGGATGCCGCCCGGACGGGCGCCAATCCTCCGTAGGAACGCCCACAGGACAAAGACAGCCCCGACCCAGATCCACCATGATATGACTCGAGAGGCTGAGAGTTCCTGCGCATATCTTACGGACTCGGCAATCGGGGAGAAAATCGCGCGAACAGGGGAGGGTTCGCCAAGGTATCCCGCGACCACCGGAATGACGTCCGCGCTGTCGTGTCCCCTTAGTTTGCGGATTGTGAGATTTGCCCTTTGAGAAGGCGAAAGAGCCGATGCCCCCGGCGCCTTTATGACCGTCCATGTTTTGGCCATTCCGGTCCAGCCATGCCAGTCCGTGGAAGCCACAAGCACGAGCCCGCGCGAACGGCACTCATCGAGCAACTCCTGCCTGACAGCAGGCGGCAGGTCCGGGTGGCCGGAATTGACGATCTCAAATCCGTCCACGCCGTCGTCGGCCAGCCGCGCAATGTCGCCGGTCCTCAGTCTCTTCAAGGTGACAACAATGACTGCCCCTCCGCATTCCTCATGAATCTTTCCGGTAAACCAGGCCGTGCGGTCCGGCCACTCATCGAGTCCCATCTTCAATTGAAAAGGGGGGGCCTTGCAATTGCAAATGCCCAGGACAATCGCTCTCAGGCCTGTATGGGCCTCAACACCGGAGATGAATCCCGGCAGCCGGTCCAGGGCTGAATCTGCGTTCACCTGAATTTCATGCGCAAAGAGCTCATCATGCTCGGTAAGCGCAACCACGTTATAACCGCAGGATGCATGCCACTCCAGGTTTGTCTGCAGCGACGCCAGCCCGTCATGAGACTTGGTGGTGTGGCTGTGAAGATCGGCTACAATCAGGTTGGGGTCCTCTACAACCAAGCGCCAGCCTGGAATGCGCGCCGCCACAAACAGGAAGATGAGCAGCGCCAATGTTAAAGACGAGGCAAGGGCCATCCGGATTCCCTTGAGCACAATCGCAAAAGGCTTTCTTCCCCTTTGAGCACGAAATTCAGCGAACATGCCCCACGCCGCTGCGCACAAAAACACCCAGATCAGCATGGCGATACACGCAATGCGGAAATCCGGCGCCCCCGCCAGGATCAGGAAGGGGGCGGCCAGCGGCTCAAAAAGCGCTTCCCATGGATGGAGTTCAAGCCTCATTCCCGCCACGCGGGTGTAGTCGCGGGCGTCGAACGGGCCCTGAGGAGCGTATGGAAGGCAGGATAAAGCGGTAAGGATGGCAAGCCCTAAAGCCAGGATAACGATATAGTTGCGGTATTCTTTGAAGGTCGAGGGGCAATGCCGGTCTCCACCCCTCGCGGAGCGTGCGGGCTCCCGATATCCTTTATCTGACATCCCGATTATCCAATCAACATGCTTTTTTGAGAACGGCCAGAATTCCAAAAAGATTTAGCTCTAATGAAGCGTGCACTAAAAAATTCGCCGCGTCCAGAGCTTTCTTCAGCTCCTGGCCCCTGAAGCGATTTTGGGTCGGGTGCAGAAGGATATGCCTGGTTATGAAGTTCTGATAAAGTGTGGGATAAAGCTCTTCGAGAAAGTAAGTCCCGTAAGGCTTCAGCACGCGTCCGACTTCAGCAAGCGCACCCTGCCAGTTGGGAATATGGTGGAGCACTCCAAAACCGAATACCGCATCAAAGGCGCCGTCGGGATACGGCAAATTTAGTGCGTCAGCCGCGCAAAATGAGATGTTTTGAAGTTCCTGCGGCCTGAGATAGTGAAAAGCCCGCCGGATCATCAAAGGATCGAGATCCATGGCGCAAAGGAAGCCCGGACAAAACTGCCTTCTAATTATCGACGCCCCGGCCCCTCGCCCGCATCCTATTTCCAGAAAAGATCCACCGGGGGCAAGCCGCGCATGTTTTCTCATCCAGCCGATTTCAAATTTCTGCTGGAAAACCCTGGAGGGGTTATTCACGACAAGCAGCTCAGCCCAGTTAAGCTTCATCGCCTCAGTCCGCTTTTTTGCCCAGATGTACGACCGCGATGCCGTTTGTAAATCTCCGGTATCTCATATTCCTGAACCCTATCCGCTCAAGTATCGATTTTAGCTCGTCGGGGTTGGGGAACAGCCGGATTGATTCCGGAAGATAGATGTAGGCCGGCTGGCAGTTGGCCAGGACCTTTCCTATGAGGGGCATTACATGAAATGAATAAAAATCGTAGACGCGCCGAAACCACGGCGTCACCGGTTCGGAAAATTCCAGGCACATAAAGACCCCGCCTACTTTCAGGACCCGGTGCATCTCCATGAAGCCCTTTTCAAAATGAGTGAGATTTCTTATCCCGAAGCCCACCATCGCCGCATCGAAGCTATTGTCCGGAAAGGCTATTTTTTCGGCATCGCCCTGTACGGAGCAAACCAGGCTGGAGTAAGGCGAAGCCGAGGTTTTTGGCCACCCGGCCGCCATCATCTCCCAGTTGATATCGTAGAGAACAACGCGCCCTGAAGGCGCCACCCGCCCGGCGGCCATCCGCGAAAGATCTCCGGTCCCGCCGCATACATCGAGCACATGGTCCCCGCTTCGCAATCCCATCATTCTCACGGCCATCCGCTTCCACTGGTAATGGATCCCCAGACTCAGCAAGGTGTTCATGGAATCGTATTTGCGGGCAACGCTGTTGAAATGCCGGCGGACCCATTCCACCTTTTCCTTCTCAGGAATTGCAAGGTATCCGAAATGGGTCATCTTTTCGGGATCGGTGAGGTATGTTCGAGACATTTTGAAACCGCTGGGATTTCGGGACGAATCGTCTCAAAAGCCGGTGGCAAAACCCTTGATGATCAGACAGGCTTCACAACAACTCCGGAGCGGATGCATCGCGTACAGGCCCGCACACGCCTGACAGTGCCGTCCTGGCGGACATGGCGCACCTGCTGGAGGTTGGGATACCAGATACGTTTGGTCTTGTTATTTGCATGGCTGACATTGTTGCCTACATGAGGCGTTTTCCCGCAGAATACACATACTCTGCTCATGATTGCAGATTCCTTTCCACAGAGGTGGCGCAACTCGCGTCGATCAATCAAAAAATTTTATAATACCAGAATGCCCTTTGAATAACAAGAATATTCCGTTATCGGCCCGTTATCTCTACTGCCACAGCGCCGGCCTCCCGAGGAACCACCTCTCCGATGATACAAACCCCGGAGAGCATGGCGCCGAGAAAAGCTGCTATGTCCTGGGCTTCCGAAGGCTCTACGACTATTATGAATCCAATCCCGTTATTGAAAACGTGGTTCATTTCTTCCGGCGAAACATTGCCCTTTTCACGAAGGAAGTTGAAGATGGGAGGCACGCTCCAGGAACCCTCCCGTATGAGCGCCTTACAGGCGCGTGGAAGAATCCTCTCGATATTGTCGTAGAAACCACCTCCGGTGATGTGAGCCATCCCATGCACACGGTACTTGCGCAGAAGATGCAGAACGGGTTCGACATAGATGTTGGTGGGTTCGAGAAGTTCCTCGGCGACCGTTCGGTTCAGTTCCGAAACGAAGCTGTCGGGTTTGAGGCCCAGTTTGTCGAAGATGATGCGCCGCGCAAGACTGTACCCGTTTGAATGCAAACCGCTCGAGGCCAGCCCGATAATCCGATGTCCAACCGCGATGCTCGAGCCGTCTATGATCTCGGAGTTGTCAACAAGGCCTACTGCGAAACCAGCCATGTCGTATTCATTTTCTTCATAAAAATCGGGCATCTCCGCTGTTTCCCCCCCGATCAGGGCACAGCCCGCCTTTTTGCATCCGGCAGCGATCCCGGCGACAAGCTGTTCGACCAGGCCGAGCTCTATGCGCCCCATGGCGAGGTAGTCCAGGAAAAAAAGAGGCCTAGCGCCCTGAACCACGATGTCGTTGACGCACATGGCCACCAGGTCTATTCCGACCGTATCGTGCTTCTGCGTCATGAACGCGATTTTAAGCTTGGTCCCCACTCCATCGGTGGAAGAAACCAATACGGGGTTTTTCACATCCTGGAGATTCAGGGAAAATAACCCTCCAAAACCGCCAATGTCGGTGATGACCCCGCCGCGGTAGGTGGAACGAACAATCGGCCTGATTCGCCGGACAAGTTCGTTTGCCTTGTCGAGGTCAACTCCAGCTTCCCTGTAGAGATCGCCAGGCATGAGAATATAAACCTCTTCGAACAGTTGGAATACAATTCCAGCTCTGCCGCATCGCAGGATCAGGCCGGAAACAATGTACGTCAGGGGGCCTTCCAACAAACGATGTGCAGTCTACCATGTGCTTCGTTTTTTACAATTGATTTCCTCCGGGATTATCCACCATCCGAATCGGTCAACATTGCCAAAACCCGCACTGCCGTGTTAAAGGAGACCTAACGCCGGAGGTTGGCATGTCCCTGCTGAAGAAGGTCTGCATGGCGGTTTCGGGATTCTTTCTGGTCCTTTCCTGTCTTACGGCTATTGCCGCAATCCTGGGCGCCTTTCATTTCTGGCTCTTTTTGCGCCTGCCCGCAAAACCTTTTTCCGAGAAGAAGCAGTTTATGATTCCGAAAACAGGTGCCTATGGAGTCGCCAGGTTGCTTGAATCTCAAGGGGTCATCAGGGATGCGCCCGCGTTTTATCTACTGGGCTGGTTCAAGAATTCCCTTCACCGCATGCGCGCAGGCGAATACGCTTTTTCGACGCTTTACACCCCGGAACAGGTCCTCGACCAGATTGTAAATGGGAGGGTGGTGATCCATACCGTCACCCTGCCTGAAGGTTCCACCTTGTGGGATGTGGCCAGGGTTCTTCAGGAAAAAGGACTTGCCCCGGAGAGTGAAATCATCGAGGTCGCCGGCAGCGCCAAATTTGCCCGGTCGCTCCAAGTTGGGGCGAACGGCCTGGAAGGTTATCTTTTCCCGGACACCTATCAATTCACAAAACCTGTTTCGAGCGCTTCCATCGCTGAGAAAATGGTCCGGCGGTTCTGGCAAAAGTTGCCCATGGAGTGGCCGGACCGGGTCAAAGAACGCGGGCTGTCTCTGCATGAGATCGTCATCCTGGCTTCCATTATAGAAAAGGAGGCTGCAGTCGATTTCGAGCGGCCGCGCATCGCAGCGGTATTCTACAACCGGCTCAAAATCCACATGCCGCTTCAAAGCGACCCAACAGCGGTCTACGACATCCCGGGCTTTTCAGGACCGGTCACCGCCGCCCATCTGACCAGGCATAGCCCCTATAACACTTACCGCATCAAAGGTCTGCCGCCCGGACCGATTTGCAGCCCCGGGGCCGAATCCATCAAAGCGGCCCTCGAGCCTGAAAAGGGAGCCCCGTACCTCTATTTTGTGAGCAACAATGACGGCACTCACCACTTTTCGGTTACCCCCGAAGAGCACCGAAATGCTGTTTCACACTATTACGAGCTGAAAAAAAAGACCGTGGGAGACAAAAGTCCCACAATTGGCGACTCACAGGAAACGTCGCCCCGGGATGGCGGGGCCGGGGCTGAACCCCGCCGGCCAGCCAATGGAGTTAATGCCGGCAATCCTTAAGGGCCTGTCCGTAAATAAGTCTCTTAGGGATCGCGCCGGGATTTATTTACGGACAAGCCCAAATCCGAAAGGTTCAATTGGATAAAATGAGCGCGGTCGCCAGCCTCGTATTCGCCGCAGGAAAAGGGACCCGCATGAAGGGGTATCCGGGCAACAAGACTCTTTTGCCGCTGATTCCGGCAAGGTCTCCCTATGAGGGCGCCCGTCCCATTATCAGCGAAGTCCTCGATAACCTTCCTGCCGGTCCCAGGGGAATCGTGGTCAATCACCACGCAGAACAGGTGCGCCGTGTCACGCAGGGCCGGGGGATATCTTTTGTCCACCAGCCGGTTGCCAACGGCACAGGCGGGGCGCTGCTTGCGGCGCGCTCCTTTCTCGACTCCGCCGATGCAGACCGTGTGATAATTACAATGGGGGATGTCCCCCTCATCCGGCCGGCTACTTATCAAAGACTTCTTGACCTGCTGGGACGCTTCGATCTGACGCTCCTTGCATTCGAATGCAAGGACAGGGGACAGTACGGCATGATCGAGATGGAAGGCGAGCAGGTGACCAGGATTGTGGAATGGAAGTATTGGAAGGATTTTCCTTTAGAAAGGCAGAGCAGGCTCAGGTATTGCAACGCCGGAGTCTATGCCGCCGGCAAGGCCGTTCTGCTTGCCTACCTGGACCGGATTGAAAAGAGGCCCCACGAGGTCAAAAAGCAGCGGAACGGAGAGTGGTCTACCGTAACGGAGTACTTCCTCACGGACCTGGCTGAAATGATGAATGAGGATGGTTTGCGGGTGGGAATGACGCCTGCGCCCGAAGAAGAGGTGACAGGGGTGGACACGCCTGAATCGCTGGAGGCAGTGCAAAAGCTATACGCAAGGCGCCGGGGGTAAGAGTGAATAATAAGTCTTCCATATCATCCCGGATATGAAGAGCGTTCCCTGATGAAAGAAGCATACATACACGGATACGATTCGCGGGAAAACATTCGGCTTCAGGACCAGGCCTCGACCCTGGCCGACCTGCTTCATTCGGACTCTTCTTTTCCGGCCGGGAGCCGAGTTCTGGAAGCTGGATGCGGGGTTGGCTCGCAAACGTCAATTCTTGCCCGAAACAGTCAAGGCGCCGAAATAATAGCAATCGACGTGAGTGAAGCATCCCTTGGCGAAGCTCAAAAAAAGCTGGATTCAGAGGGGATCGACAATGTGACCCTCAAGCAGGGCGACATCTTTAGTCTGCCTTTTGAAACGGCGTACTTCGACCACGTTTTTGTCTGTTTCGTGCTCGAACATCTTGCAAATCCGGTCGAGGCGCTGAAGTGTCTGAAACACGTTATAAAACCCGGTGGAACCATCACCGTTATCGAGGGGGACCACGGCTCGGTTTATTTCCACCCTGAAAGCCATGACGCCCGCAGGGCCATAAACTGCCAGATCGCCATTCAGGCCCAGGCAGGCGGCAATGCGCTGATAGGACGCGAGCTTTATCCCCTGCTGATAAAGGCCGGTTTCAGGAACTGCCGCGTCTCGCCCCGCATGGTGTATGTCGATTCCAGCAGGCCTCATTTCGTTGAAGGCTTTACCAAAAGGACCTTCACTGCAATGATCGAGGGCGTCCGGGAAAAGGTGGTGGCTGCGGGACTCATCGATCGGAAATCCTTCGACAAAGGAATACGCGACCTGTACAGGACAACAGAACCTGACGGCGTCTTTTGCTACACCTTTTTCAAGGTGACGGCAATTCGTTAAAGTATTACGTGCTGTGCCTTCTTGAAGGCATATAGAATTCACAAAATCTCACCATTCCCGAAACTACTCACCACCATGCCGGTTGTACCCTTTCCGAGGGATACTCTATGAAATCATCTGGAGTCATACGGCGTTGAGTTCAGTATTTGCTCTTGATTCATCGTGAATGCGCCTATAATAAAAGCGGGATTGATTTTCTGATTTAGTGAGAAGAACTTATTTTCTTGAGCAATGATTCGAGGAAGTCTTGATGCCGCCCAAAGTGAGGGAATTGCATAGAGGAACTTAAACGAGCAGGATTTGTGAACCGACGGCGCAAAGGCAGCCATAGGAACTTTGTCCATCCAAAGGTGCTAAGGCCAATTACAATCGCGGGACAACTATCCAATGACGCCAAAGTTTACCAGGTCCGGGCAGTGAGGTCGGCCATTGAGGAATCGAGGAAATGAAAGATAGCGCCAGGTATGCAAAAATTGTTGAGTGGTCTGAAGAAGATCATTGCTATGTGGGCAGTGCACCGGGTCTGATATATGGTGGGACCCACGGCGATGAAGAAAAGGCGGTTTTCGAGGAGCTGTGTCAAATCGTTGAAGAGGCGATTGATCTGTATCGCAAAGATGGCAAACCACTTCCACCGGCAACATCAGGTCGCGATTTCGCCAACAAGATGCAACAACTCGCCTGATCGTGCAAGGTTGGGGTCAGGTTATCGGCAGTTCGGTACGGCCACTCGGACTAGGTCCAGAAGATTGCGAAAACTTGCAAACGGCCCGCTTGCCTCACGCTCCGCCAGGATTTCTTCCGCTATCCTGACCGTGAGTGCCTTTACCCTGTCCAGCCCGACCTGTATTGCTTTTTCAAACGTTCGCCGTGCTCCACAAGCGCCGAATAATAATCCGAAAAGTTCAAGTGCGGAGGAAGAAGCTTCACACCAAGGCTGGTAAGTTCGACGGCGAGGGTGCGCAGAGGGTGCATGCCCTGGTGGTGATTCAAAAGGGCGCACGAGAATTCCAGCGGGCGGTGAACCGTCATGTAGGCCGAGAGATATGCCAGCCACCCATAGCTCGCCGCGTGCGCCTTATTCAAAGCCTTTGCCGATGTCTGAGACCGGTTTCGTTCAAAAAAGCATTAAGTGATGGGTTTTAAATTTTACCCTGAAAGGGTTACACACCGCGCGAACAAATTTGCGAGGTCCGTTATTGCCTTTATGTAACCCTAATTAACTGGGTAAACCTCCGGCTCTGCTGGCGGGCTCACAAAGTTTGACATTTCCGGGAATGCACGAAAGTTTTAGATGGTGATCGCTTAAAACTCCATGAAAAGCCCAGGGTCAGATGTCGTCATTCCGGCGGTGCTTTTGAGCCGGAATCCAGGTGTTTTGCCGGATTACATAGAAATCAAAGCACTGGACCCCGGCTTAAAACCTGCCGGGGTGACGTAATACGGCCTCCTATCCGCGTGGAAAATATGAAGCGCGCCAACGCTCCAGCCGCTTTGAGCGGCCCACGGTTTTCCATACCTCCGGCTTTGCCGGAGGTATGTGACTCTTAAGCTTTCGCTCAATCACAAATCTTGAAAGTTTTAAATTCTAAAATACTCTAATATCTTAAAACCCGCTCGAATTTAGGGGCTGCTGAGGGCAGGGCAAGGCCGGGCAAGGCCGGGCAAAGCGTCCTCCCGCCCTGGAGGAAAAAGCGATATCGAGGAATGTGTAAGAAGGACTCCACTAAAGCTTGCCCCAGGGCTGCGATCCGCGGGATTGAGGACTTAACGGATCAGAAAAAGCGAGGTCTTTATCCGTGTCTGAAGAAGTTGGTTTTTCTCTATTCCTCGCGATGCGATAGAACCAAAAGGAGTTATTTTTGCTATTCACTATTCACCATTCACTATTCACTATTAAATGGAGGATTCCGTTGAGTGAGATAAAGGGGAAAACGCTCATCGTTACCGGGGCTTCCGGGGGTATCGGGCGAGTTTTGGCCCTGGCGCTCGCCGGTGAGGGGGTTGGGCTTGTATTGAATGCCAGGGGCCATGCAGCCCTCGAAAAAGTGGCGGAAGAATGCACGAAAAGGGGAGCGGCAGTGGATTTTCTGGCTGGTTCGGCCGCTGAGGGCCAGATTGCAGACGGGCTCGTCGAAAAAGCAATCAAGGCCGGGAGTTTTTACGGGTTTATCCAGGCCGCCGGGGTGCTCTATCCCGGGCCGGTTGTGTGGGACCTTTCCAGCGCCTGGTTCAACGAGATTTTTGAGGCGAGCGTAACGGCAAGTTTCCAGATGGCAAGGGCTGCTTTCCCGCATTTGATCGAAGCGGGCGCAGGAATTGCCGTCTTCTTTGGGTCCGGCGCAGCGGAGAGGGTTGTGCCGGCAATTGGAGCATACTGTGCTGCAAAAGCCGCCGAGGAGCATCTTGCAAGGCATCTTGCCGCTGAAACCCCGGAAGTAACCACGCTGGTGTTTCGTCCCGGAGTAGTGAACACGCCGATGGTCCGGAGCGCTATAGATGCGCGGGGCAGGGCCGCTAAAGGACTGCGGGAACAATTCAAGTCTTACGAAAAAAACGGCGAAATCCTTGCTCCCGAAGTTCCAGTCCGCGCCCTGGTGTCTATCCTCATGAACGATCCCCGCCGATTCCACGGTAAAATCGCAACCTGGCGCGATGGATAGCCCGGTTTTGGAGCATCCAATCATTTCAAGAAGGGGAAAAAAGATGGAATATGATTTTCTTGTAGAGACTTATGAGACAGAGCGACTAAAAACCCTTAGTGTTTGGAGCACGTTCATGGACGATGATCTTCCAATTCGTCCTCATCCGTTGGACAAAAGAGACAGAAATGCCCTCGAACACATGGTGCACCAGTGTTTGAGTGAAAACAAGTGGTTTTGCAATATGTTAGGCATTGATGTTGGAGCCCCTCCCCTGCCTGATCCGGAAACGCGTCTTGAGTTTATCAAACGGTATGCTGAAGATAGTGGAAAGAGGCTTGCTGCTCTTAAGAAAAAGGATAAAGCTTGGTGGGAGATCGAGGCGTCCTTTTTTGATGTTAAAAGAACAAGAGCTTGGATTATGCTAAGAAGGATAACACACACTGCGCATCACCGGGCGGAACAGGGAGTCTTGCTTAGACTGGTGGGAAGAGAAGTCTACAGCGTGTATGGATCGTCGATCGATTCAGGATGTTTACCTGAAAACGGAGCAGTCACCATATATCCATATCCTGACATTGAATCTCTTATTAAAGGGGAATCAGCAGGCGGGCGGAAAGCGAAGTTGCCGGGACCTGGAGATGAGCCATACACAGAACGGCCGAATCGTTGAGAGAAGCACACACAATGAAATGAACTCGGCCATGGGGGCCGCGGACGTTCCGCCGAGAAGCATGGCGAACGGCATTCCATACCGAGGGCCACAGGCGATGGATTAGCCTTTTTCTGACCTGAATTCTTCTTAATTACGTTCAGCCAGGAAGACTTTCAGCAACGACTGGTACGGGATGTCTTTTTTGTTCGCCAGCATCTTCAGATCGTCGAGCATGGACTCGGGGAGCCTGACGGAGATTGTCCTGGTGGATGGTTTCAAGTTGGAAAATGGCGCCCGCTTTGCCTTTCCCCGGTAGATATACTCAATAGAGTCCCGGTTTGACCAAAAGTCCCGCTCCTGATCTTCACTCTCGAATTTCGGAATTTTCTTTTTCATCGGATGTCCTTCTCTCTGCCCGGCTCATATTTCGGGCTGAGATTATACGGATTAGACTGTCCCGGATCGTGAACACTACAAACAGCCTCCGGCCCCTGCGGTCTGGCCTGGAGCGCAGTAGCGCGATCATATGCAAGTAAAGATGTAGGAGAACTGTTAATTTGTATATAACCATAGCATACAAAATTTAACGGTGCGAACCGAAATCGATGGCGCCTACGAATTGGGCGGGCGCGTTCACTCTTTGACGGGGACTCTTTTCGACTTATCGTGTTTCAACAATCTGTGTCGCTTTTTCTCTTCCATGCGGCCAAGCTTCGCTCCCTTGCTGACTCGGCGCTCATTAAGGCAGAATATTTGACAGATTTTTCCTAACCGTTGATAATAGCGCTGTAAACCGGGAGCGCAGTACGGAAGTCAGACATCGGAGGGTGGAATTTGCAACTTGTGATAATCCGGTCTCCAAGGGCCGTTTCGGCCTTGAGGAGATGCTCCTGAATCATTCCCCGCCTGGCAGCGCCTTGAGATTTGAGAGTAAATCGGATAAAACCGTGGTCTCATGAAAACTCGAAAAGATAATATTCACCCTTTCGCTTCATCCTGCGCGGGGTCTGCTCCAGATGGTTCTGCGGCGATCGAGAAGATGCGCGAGCGCCTGGAAAACCTGAAGGAATGTTTCAGGGTGTCGGGCCTTATCAGTTCAAGCCTGCAACTGGATGAGGTGCTCGAAAACATAATGACGACCTCGCGCTCGATTCTGAAAGCCGATGCCTGTAGTCTCATGCTGGTTGACGAAAAAAGCGACGAACTGGTTTTTGAAGTGGCGCAGGGGCCGGTTGCCGACAAGCTCAAGGGAGGCCTGCGAATAAGAAGGGGGCAGGGGATAGCCGGCAGTGTCCACGATAGCGGTGAGCCGCTTTTGATAGAAAATGCTTACGAGGACGCCAGATTCAACCGGGAATTCGACCGCATGACCGGATACCGCACGCAAACGATCCTGTGCGTGCCTCTCAAGATCAAGGAAAGGGTTATAGGCGTATCGCAGGTTATAAACAAGCTTGACGGCTCGAATTTCAACGAGGAAGACAAGGAAACCCTCAGTCTTCTGTGCGCTCACGCCGCCATTGCGGTGGAAAATGCGCGTTTGCACCATGAAATTCTTCGCACCCAGCAGATCGAACAGGATCTGGCGTTTGCGACCAGCATTCAGTTGAGTTTTTTGCCCCAGGAAATGCCCCGGCTTCAGGGATTCAGGTTCAGCACACATTACCAGCCTGCCCGGGAAGTTGGAGGGGATTTCTATGATTTCATACCTCTGGATGACGATTCTGTCGGAATTCTCATCGGCGATGTTTCAGGCAAAGGGGTGGCCTCCGCCCTTTTTATGGCCAGGTTCACCACCGATTTTCGCGTCATGGCCATTCGCGAACAGGACCCTGAGAGGCTTATGCGCCGGGCAAACGAGATTGTATGCGCTCAGAGCTGCCGGGGGATGTTCGTCACTCTTCTCTATATGGTGCTAAAGAAAAACGGCGGCGAGGCCGTTTATGTAAATGCAGGACATCTTCCGCCCATAATCTGGAACGGTTCCGAGGGTAGATATGCTACACTGCGCGGAAGCGGCGGTCCTCCGATAGGGATAGCGCCCGATCAGCATTACCCTTCTGTAAGGATGTCACTCAACCCTGGCGACTGCATCCTCTTGTCCACTGATGGGCTCATAGAGGCCAAAAACGATGAGGGGGAACAGTTCGGATGGGAGAGAATCGAAAACTGTCTGAGCGCGGGAGACTCGGATGTCGAGTCCGCTAAATCCCGCATATCTTTTGCCGTGTCTCAGTTTGTCGGTGAGTGCCCCCAGGCTGATGACATCACACTGGTGCTGGCTGGATTCGAGGAGAAATAGTTGAAGTTGGCGAGTATTAAAGGCCCAGTTATTCTCGACATTCCGGCTGATCCGCCTGCCATGTTCATCGTGAGGGCGCTTGTGGGTGAAATATCCTCAAGAATCGGCTTTGAAGACGAAGAGACGGACAAACTGGTTCTTGCGGTGGACGAAGCGTGTACGAATGTGATCCGGCACGCCTATAAGAACAGCAGCGATAAGAGAATCGTCATTACTTTCACCCTCGGCATGGACTGTTTTGAAATCATGATTCGGGATTTCGGAAGCGGCGCCGACCCGTCGACATTCAAGGGACGTGATTTAGAGCAGGTTCGTCCCGGAGGACTTGGAATCCACTTCATCAAATCGGCGGTGGACAAGATAGAATACGATACGCCGCCCGGCGGGGGCATGGTGCTGAAAATGATCAAATTTATGCCACTACAGGAGAGGGCGCAAAATTGAAGATACAGATTGACGAAAGAAAACCAGGCGTATTCGTCGTCTCCCTCGGCGGAGACCTCGACATGAGTTCCTCACCGCAGGTAAGGAACATTCTGTTGCCCATCTTCCGGAAAAAAGCTTCACACATAGTGGTGGACCTCACTGATGTTCCATACATAGACAGTTCGGGAATAGCCACTTTCGTGGAAGCGCTCCAGCTTTCGCGCAAGGACAAGGTCCGGTTTTCACTGGCAGGCGCATGTAGAAGGGTCGAATCCATTTTTGATCTTGCTTACCTCAAGAATATTTTTGAAATGGCGCCGGACGCAAACCAATTGGTCGAGGGAGAACAAGGCAGGTGAGTTTGGCGGCCGCACGTTCGGACAGCAGGATAATCTTTTTCCTGAGACACATTACCAGCATTTCCTGTTTCTTCAACGAAACCATGAAATGGACGCTGGTAAAACCCTTTCAGGGAAAGCCCCTTAGATTCAGGGCCGCCATCGTCCAGATGGATGAGGTGGGAGTCAAGTCGATCCCTATTGTGGCGCTCGTCTCATTCGTAATCGGGATCATCATGGTGCTCCAGACCGCATATCAACTGGAAAAATTCGGGGCGCTCAATTATGCGGCGAGCCTGGCTGCCGTCGCGCTTACCCGTGAGATGGCCCCGCTTCTGACAGCGATAGTCCTGGCCGGTCGAGTCAGCGCGGCATTTACTGCGGAACTGGGCACAATGCTGGTCACCGAGGAGGTCATGGCCCTGGAGGTCATGGCCATATCTCCCATTGCCTACCTTGTGGTTCCCCGCTTCATCGCCATGATTGTCATGCTCCCTTGCCTGACCGTGCTTGCCGACGTCATCGGCATGATCGGCGGCTACTTTGTGGGAACCCTTGCAATCGGCATCAGGTCCGCGCTCTATATTCATAATACGGTTGACGCTCTGATGATGAAGGACATCCTGAGCGGGCTCATTAAAAGCGTGGTTTTTGCCGCGATTATAGCCATGGTCGGCTGCTATATGGCCTTCGTGGTAAGGGGAGGCGCTGAGGGGGTTGGGAAGTCAACGATGATTTCCGTGGTCACCTCGCTTATCAGCATAATCCTTGCCGACTGCCTTTTTACGGCAATCTTTTATCTATTTCTTTGACGGTGGCAAGGGGCAGAAGAGTTTTGAGTTTCGAGTTACTAAAAACTAACAACCGGTAATTAAAAACTCTTCGGAAAGGGGTCTTATCCTGCATGAGCGAAGCACTGATAGAAGTAAAAGACCTTATCAAAAGCTTCGAGGGAAGAGCGGTATTGGAAGGGATAAATCTTACCGTGGAGCGGGGCAGCGTATTCGCCATAATGGGCGGCAGCGGCTGCGGCAAGACTACTCTGCTTCGGCATCTCATCGGGGTTATACGTCCAGATAGCGGTCAAATCCTGGTCGGCGGACAGGATATCACCTCGTTTGACGAAAACATGATGGACGGGTATCGCAGACGATTTGGAATGCTGTTCCAGATGGGCGCGCTGTTGAACTCCCTGAGCGTTCACGACAACATTGCGCTACCGCTGCGGGAGCATACGAAACTGGACGAAAAAATCATCGGCGTCGTGGTCAAAATGAAACTGGAACTCGTCGGGCTTCGTGATTTCGAACACCTCAAGCCTGCCCAGCTCAGCGGCGGAATGCAAAAAAGGGTCGCTCTGGCGCGCGCCCTCGCGCTCGACCCGGAAATTGTCTTTTACGACGAACCTACCTCCGGTCTCGACCCGGTGGTGACCGGCGTTATCAGCCAGCTTATCCTCGATGTGAGCAAACGTATGGGGATCACTTCGGTGGTGGTCACTCACGATATCGGGAGCGCTTTCAAAATAGCCGACAGGATGGTAGTCCTTTTTCGGGGAAGGGTCGTCGCCGAAGGCACACCCAAAGAAATACAGCAGTCCTCGGACCCGCTGGTTCAGCAGTTCATCCATGGAAGCCCCGACGGCCCTATTCCGCTTCGCCAGTCCAGTAAGGATTACCTCGATGATTTGCTGGACATGTAATAAATTCAAAGGGAAAAGAGATTTTTAAATGCAGGTTTTTCGCTCGGAAATAAAGGTAGGGTTGCTGGTTGTGATCTCGTTCATTCTTTTCGTGATCGGGATCTTTGTCGTGAGCGATGTCCGCTCTTTGTGGGACAAGAAGAAAACGCTCGTTATCCTCTTCCAGTATGCGGATGGAATAACCGCTGGATCGCCCGTCTGGTACGCCGGATTTGAAGTGGGCGGGGTAAAGGACATACGCTTAGCCCCTGGAATCGCTGACCGCATTGCGATCACGGTGAGGATTTCCCCGGATGCTAGAGTGAGGAAGGATTCCCGCGCCGAAATCAGAAGCCTTGGAATGATGGGCGCAAAATACGTGGAGATCAGCCCTGGATCGGCTGAATCTGCCGAGTTGGAGTCCGGCGATGTGCTTGAAGGCAAAAGCCCGGCTTCACTTTCCGAAATAATTGAAACCGGCGGCAAGGTCGCCTTGGGCCTTGTCGATCTGGTTGGGGAGGCAAAAGCGCTTGTTTCCGAAGTTCGCAACGAGTACACGATAAAGGAAACGATCCAGAACGCAAACGCCCTGCTCGTTCAGGTGAAAGAGCATACGGCCGATTTGGGACCGATAATGAAGAATATCAGGCAGGTATCGGGACAGGGCGGCAAGGAGCTTGTGTCATTGATAGGGGAGGTGCGCGACACCAATAGAGACGTGCAGAAAAGGCTGGGTTCGATCGAGGCCGCGCTCTCCAAGACCATGGGACAGGCGGGCCGGGGATTCTCGGAAGCCGAAGAGGCCGTAAAGGGGATCCGCTCGATCCTCGATTCGAACGAGGACAATATTGCCTCTATTATTTCGCATTTGAATGAAACCGCTCGACACCTGGAAGCCTTAAGCGAGGACATCAGGCTCCATCCGTGGAAAGTCGTATGGAAGGCTGACGGGGCGGTTGACCCTGCCTCCAATGCGGCGCAGTGGAGGGAAAAAGGCAGGATAGGGCCCTATGGGAAGCAATAGCGCGTTCATTTTGGCTTGTCTCATTTTTCTTTCGGGGTGCGCCTCCGGGGGAGCTGACCCTTACAACAGGGCCGTCGAAGATTACTCCATGGGACGCGTGAGCGAATCCGTCGAATCTTACAAGCAGGCCATTATCCTCAATCCATCCGAACCTCAGCCGAAATTCAACCTGGCCGTGATTTACCAGGACCAGGGGAAACTAGAGGAAGCAGAAAGGCTTTACAGGAGTATTGTAGAGCATAATCCAGGGTTTGCTCCGGCATGGTCCAATCTTGCATCGATCCAGGAAAAACTGGGGCAGGCCGATGAGGCTGAAAAGTCTCACCGGCGCGCCATGGAGGCGGATCGCGATGGTTGCGCGGCGGCGAGCCAGTTCGGCTATTTTCTGCTGAGGGTGCAACGCGGGGATGAGGCGGAGGCGGTCTTCGAGCATTCCATAAGAAAGGATTCCCGTTGCGCGAACGCGTGGTTTGGCCTCGGGTTGCTTGCCGAGGCGAAAGGAGATCGCCGGACGGCTCTCCGGAGCTATGATAAAGCCTCGATCTATAATCCATCCGATCTGGAAGCCTGCGTGAGATCGGCCAAAATCATGATTTCCCAGGGTGAGAAGGACCGCGCAGTCGGTCTGCTTCAAAAGGCGGCAAGCCTGGACCCGGCCAGGGGTGATATAAACTTGCTCCTCGGCGAATTGCTCCTGGAAGAGGGAAAATTAAAGGATGCGGAAAAGGCCTTGGAACTGGCCGCCAAGACCGGTGCGCCATCGGCCGAATGCGACCGGGAACTGAGCATCGTGTACGGGAAACTTTGCGAGGAAGCCGCCGCCAAATCCAGGTGAGGTTTGATGAGCTGCAAGAGTCCTGAAGTTTGTCAACTCAACCCTCCCAAAACAGGTCCGCACAGTCCTGGAATCGGCGCCAGCGCGCCTGTGGAGAAAAGGTTCGCCTTTAGGCCTGCACTCGGTTCAATTGGATCGGGGTTGAGGTTTGCCGGCTCGGTTCTCGTGGATTTATGCCTTCCCAGGAGCTGTGCGGGTTGCCAGCGGATAGGCGCCCATTCCCATAGTTCCTGGTGCCTCGAGTGTTGGAAAAAGATCCCATGGGCCATATCGCCTCTTTGTCCAAGATGTGGAAGGCCCTTTACAGATTCACCCGATTCGCCGGACCACCTGTGCGGCGAATGCATCGAGCCCACCTTCCATTTTGACACGGCCAGATCTGCCGTACTTCATGAAGGAATCATTCGCACCCGCATCCACCAGTTTAAGTTCGGGGCGCAAATGGAATGGGCGCCTCCCCTGGTTGAGCTGATGGAGATCGCTTATGCCGGTTGGGGATTGCCTGCGCCCGACCTTATCGTTCCTGTGCCGCTGCATCCAAAACGCCTCAAGGAGAGAGGATTCAACCAGTCGGGTCTCCTGGCCGGGGAGTTTGCGCGCAGAATCAAAGCTCCGGTCTCATTCGATATTCTTGTGCGAAAAAACCAAACCCGCCCCCAGACTCGCCTTTCACGCAGGGAGCGCCTGGAAAACGTCAAGGGCACGTTCGAAATTCCCGACGCACGGAGAGTGCGAGGCCGCCGCATTCTCCTGGTCGACGATGTATTCACTACCGGTACGACTTTAAATGAATGCGCAGCCATCCTGAAAAGGAAGGGCAGGGCATCGGAGGTGCATGCCATAACGGTCACCCGCGCGCTGCCCGGCTAACCCCAAAAGAAGGGGACAAGCAGGCGCGGAGCAGGGCTATTAAGTCTCCTCATCTAAAGCGCACGGTTTTGGTGGGAACAAGAAGGTTATAAAGAGAATAGGAGCTCCTTTTTCTGTACGGATTCAAACAAACACAAATCATTGGCTTGGTCCGAGCAGGTGGGTCGCGTTTGAGTTTCGAGTGCGCATCTCTTCAAGCAACTCCTGCCTTAGAAGGGGAAAAGTGACCCCAAAAATGAGATGCTGGTCCCGTAAATTCAACTACTTACCGTGATGGGCCTTGAAACTATAGCAGTGGTATCGAGAAATTGTTTTGCTTTGACCCCTTTGCAAGCAGGACACTGCCAAATTTCACCGTGCGGTTCATGCTGAGGTTGAAAAATCTGATTTCAAGGACGCCACTCAAGTCGTTCGTACTGTTCCGGATTGACTCTTCGGAAAAGAGTTATCGTCCGTAGCTGCCGCGAAACAAAATCATCGGGCTTATTCGTGACATACTGGCGAATCTTGGCGAACCCATTGAGCAAAGTAATGATGCTGAGCCTTCCGTAACGGGCGCGGGTGTAGACGAACTGTCCCTGCACTGCTTTTGATTGTAGTATGTGGATTGTTCTTTCGCTCGGCCTATATTGAAGTCATAAACAGGGCCATCGATAAGCTTAATAAACGGCAATTGGTCATGGTTTTTCCGGGGTTGGCCACACCGGCGCAGTTGATAACCACATTTACCTTATTGAAAGCTTGCAACGTCTTGCTGAGGGCGACCTGCACACTTTCCTCGCTCAGTATGGCGGGAAATAGCCTCCGGACCGTGCTCCCTGCCACTTTCCTACCCCGGACCTAATCCATGTCGAAAATGGCGGCTTTGCCTACGCTGTTCAACAAATGCAGGACACAAGCCTATCCTAATCCCGATGCGCCACCTGTCACGACGGCAACACAATCAGTTGGGCGCGTAAGCCTTATACCTTCCTTAAGTGCTTTCACCAGGAGACCCTCGGTGAAGAACTTGAGGTTATGCGGCACGCGTGGATAGCCGTGCGAAATCGCCGTTGAAATAAAAATTCTTTTTGAGACTGTCTCTCAGTTCTCCTCTCAAGTCCGGATGCGCTATATTGATCAGGGCTTCCGCCCGCTGTCTCCTTGATTTGTATCTCAAATCGGCGACCCCATATTCAGTCACCACGTAGTGCGCATAAGTCCTGGGGACGGTAATTGGCGTGCCGAGGGGCATTTCCGGGACAATCGAAGACGCAAGGCGCCCATCCTTCAACTGCCTCGCGGAATAAAACAGGGTGATGCCCTTTCCCCCCTTGGAATGATACGCGCCGATCATGAAATCCAACTGCCCTCCTGAACCGCTTATCATTCTGTGTCCAAGTCCTTCCGAGGCAATTTGTCCTGAGAGGTCAACCAACAGACCCATATTCATGGCGACGAAGTTGGGATGCTGGGCAATAAGGGCAGGGTTATTGGTGTAGGATGCAGGATCGAATCGGCATGTGGGGTTCTGATGAACGTAATCATACATGCCTTCATCGCCAAGGCAGACTGTCGCTGTGGACACGCCTTGATGGAGTGACTTTGTGTTATTTGTCACGATCCCCTTTTCAACGAGCTGTGGAAGAGCAGTGGGGAACATCTCCGAGTGAACTCCGAGGTCATGTTTGCCTTCCAGTCCTGCAATGACAGCTTCCGGAATAGCGCCTAAACCCATCTGCAGGATATCCCCGTCATTTATCAATTCCAGAACATGTTCGCCGATTATTTTCTCTTTCTCCCCAGGGGCAGTCCTTTCAAAAATGGGGATTTTTGTCGAATTCTCCACGAAGAAGTCGAACTCTGAAATGTGCATCCAGTTGTTCCCAAAGATAACAGGCATCTGATCATTGACTTCCGCGATGGCGACACGCAGTTTCCCCAGCTTTTTCCCCAGACGAACCGCCTCCATGGTGTAGAAATTGGTTAAACCCAGATTTAGAAAACCTTTTTCATTTGGAGGACCCACCATGGCGATGTAGACATCCGACCAACGCGCGTATCGATCTCCCAGATCGTGACCCTGCTCCGGATAGAAGTCAGTTAATCCGGATTCGATTATCTTTCTCGTCAGCGGCATGCCGAAGCAAGGGTGGTAATTGATGCGGCCATCCAGCTTTAACATGAATTCAAAGTCGTAGAGCCTTGACGGACGTACAGTAACAGAGTCGCTGATGGTCACATTGGTCAATTCTTGCCCGCGGTCCAATATGGAATCATACATTGCTGCCGAGCAGGCGCCTATGGCCAACCCTACACCGACGAAATCTCCCGAACGAACCTGCCGGGTAGCGTCTGCAAATGAGACGGTCTTTCTTTTGTATTCTTCTCTCCAGTCCATAATCCCTGTCTCCTTTCGATTGCTGTTCCTAAGATTTCGAGTTTGGCACAGTCAGTTCCCCTTCGTGATCCTAAGATACGCAGGGTATAGGGATATCCTGGGATGCGGCCTCAGAATAGTTTTTCTTATCGCAAGCATAGCATGGACCTGGTCATGTAACGAATCCTGCATCCCATGCCCTTAGCTCCGCGCAGGACCGTGAATGAAAATACTGGCAATCAACTTCCGGCCGGTCTTTTTAAGGCTTTCCTTGTTCCTTCCACCTACGCACGCATTCCTACATGATCTGACCGACCATTTTGGGGTCAGGAGAACCGGAAGTCATTACCACTTCCAATTATCTCTGTTAGACTTGACTACAGCGGCCAGCAAAGAAAATAACCTGGAAATCACATTAACACTCAGTCGTAAACTTTTATGGCCTCATTGGGACAATCCACTTCACACAGTCTGCATGTCATGCACAGGTCAATGTGGTTTGGTTTGGCTTTATTCTCTTCGACCATCAAAACGTCCATAGGGCATGCCTCGACACATGTTGCACATTCATCACAAAGCTCGGCGTTCACTTCAATTCTTGGCATTGTCTCTAACTCCTTGGTTCCAATTCAACCCATGCGATTCGGCTTGTGATCACTCAGGCAGAGGCTTCCATTCATTCTGAAATGACCAGGTAGCCCTTCTTATGGTCATAGGTATGCAGTTAGATCTGACGCGCCACATAGTTGGCCGTGTGGATCGCTTTCTCAACCTTCTCGGGACCTGCGCAGTCGCCGATCTCCCATAGGTTGACGCCTTGCCCCACCAGCTTATGATAGAGATCTCTATTCGCCGCTCTGCCTGTTGCAACTACCACCGTATCAACCTGAATGCTCTGTTCGTTGCCTTCCTTGGTCACATACTTAACTTGCCCGTCGGTGATCTCTTTGACCTTCGTTTCGGTGAGGCATTTCACCCCGGCTTCAGCCAGAAACTCGTTAATAACAATGAAGCGAGTGATCATTGAATAGGGAGGCCACCCAACCATGGGTCCTTCCTCGATAAGAGTCACGTCTTTCAATTTGGCCTCGTCTTTCACACCCAGCGCCCTTTCTCCAGGCTGACGGTGGTACTTGTTAAAGCCGGGCTCGGGCATTTCTCTACCCTCCCTCCCCAGAGAAATGGCCAGCTCAGCACCGTATTTTCCTCCGACAACGGCCAGCCGCTTACCCACGGTCTTCTTACCGGAGAGCACTTCATCGAGTGTCACGACACTCGGGCCATTGATGCCGGGGATCTCAGGAACGGTCTCTCTGGCTCCCGTAGCCAGAATGACGGCATCCGGCTTCCTCTCCTTGATCAACTGATCGGTAACCTCGGTATTGAGCTCGATCCTGATTCCCATCGAATCAACTTCGCGGCTCAGCCACCGGCTGATATTCATCAATTCCCTGGTGTAAAGCCTCGGATAGTTCGAAGCGAGATTCAGGTAACCTCCTAGTTTGTCACTCTTCTCGTATATGGTCACTTTGTGTCCTCTAAGGGTGGCAACCCTGGCAAACTCCAACCCGGCCGGTCCTGCTCCGACAACCATGATACTCTTGGGCTTCCTGGCAGGCTCCATCCGGTCCTCTTCCCAGGATGAATCCCTGTTGTACTCAAAATTGACAGCACAGCGGCTCGGTCGGTTTACAAGGTCATCTTCCATACAAGTCTGACAGGCTAAACATTGCCTGATATCATCAAACCTTCCTTCCAGGGTTTTCCTGGCGAACTCGGGGTCTGCTACTGAACCGCGGCCTATGCCGACAATATCGAACTTCCCTTCCTCGATCATTTTGACTGCCAGGCGTCCGTCGTTAATACGGCCCAATCCACAAACCGGCACTCTCACAACTTTCTTTATTCTCTCTGGCATATAGGCCCAAACGCCTCTGGGCTCATACATTTCCGGCATCACAGAAACAAAGCTCTCAAATACGCCGCAGGTAACATCGAACATGTCGCAGCCCACTTCTTCCATGGCCGGTGCGATGTAGCCGCAAAAATCGTCGATTGTGTATCCCCCCACGACAAACTCGTCCGCCGCAACTCTGCAGGCGATAGGATAGTCGCCAACGGCCTCCCTCATCTTAGTCAAGAGTTGACGGATGAACTCCAGCCTTTTTTCTTCTGTTCCCCCCCACTTGTCTGTTCTGTGATTGGTGAATGGTGACATGAACTGTTGAGGCAGGAACCCATGGGAACAATGGACAAGGACCATATCGTACCCGGCTGTCTTGGCCCTTAATGCTGCTTTGGCGTAATCGTCAAGGATGCCCCAAATTTCATCTTCCTCCAACTGGCGAGGAGGAATCTGAGGAGGAAAAGGCATCGGAGGAGTGGTGCTGGAAGGAGTCAGGGCCTCTTGTTTAACGTGCTTGGGCAATAGCAAAGGGTTGCATTGCCGGCCTGCGTGATGCAACTGGATCATCGCCTTGGCTCCGCCCCCGTGGATTGCTTCCACCAGATCGTAAAGGGCGAGCACCTGACTATCGTCGAAAATACCGAGTGTGCGAGGAAAAAGCCTCGTAGTCTCGCTAATAACCGCACCCTCTGAACAAACAAGGCCCCACCCTCCCTTTGCTCTCCTGTACGTAGCGTCAATGAGAGTCTTGCCGGCGCAGCAATCCTCTCTCACCACGTTGGAAATCATGGGTGGGGCATATAACCTGTTCTTCAGCTCAACGTTTCTAATCATGATGGGTTCTGAAATCCTGGGCATAGCTTTCGCTCCTTCTTAAGCACTGAAGATCATTTCACACACGCTCTCCTCTGGTAGGATGCCATGAGCGCCCTTCAGAAGCTGGATTCGCATGCAAGGTGATTGATTCCTTTTTCGCTCTAACTATTCAATTTTCTGCGGTGGAAGGGCAGATGTCATGGCACGCATAACAAGAGCAACATATGTGCCACATGGGAAGGAAGAGGAGATGAGCAATTGAAGTAAAATTACTAGTAGACATTACAGTATGTTAGGGTTATGAAGGCCGGAGAACCCGACGCGTGTGCGGCTGCTAATCTCAGTGAAACAGGGCCGATGAGGACTGGATGATTTCGCATTGTCGCGAATACTTTGCACAACTGCGGATAGATATAACTCATTTCGTTTTCTTGGTCCGAATGCTCAGGGCATCCAGTTTCCGGTAGATGGTGGCGATATGCATTCCGCTTTGCTTTGCGGCAATATTCAAGTCATCGCCGGACCTTTCGATGAGCTTTTCAAAGTATTTTCTGTCAAACTGTTCTTTGGCTTTATGATACTCCCCATCAAACAAACTTTCGCTATCTTGCGACCCATCCTCCTCGAAGTACCTTGACAGGTCACTTGCCTTGACCATCCGCCCGGAGTGGAGGACAATCACCCTTGAGATGAAATTTTTGAGTTCGCGGACATTCCCGGGCCATTTTCGGCTAGTCAAGTATGCAATAGCATCTTCAGAGAAGTTCTTCTTTTCCACTCCGACCTTCACGCAATAATCTGCAGCAAAGGAATCCACCAACAGGGGGATATCGTCCTTACACTCTACGAGTGAAGGAAGCTTAATTCTTACGACATTTATTCTGTAGTACAAGTCTTTGCGGAATCGTCCTTCCGCAACTTCGGCGCTAAGGCTCTTGTTGGTGGCGAAAAGCAAACGGACATCCAGGAAAATCGGCCTTGTGCTGCCGACCCGGTAGATAACTCCATCTTCAACCGCCCTCAGGACCTTAACTTGAACGGATGCAGGGGCATCCCCAATCTCGTCAAGGAACAATGTTCCACCATGGGCTTCTTCGAAGAACCCTCTTGTCGTTTTGGCTGCGCCGGTGAAAGAGCCCTTCTCGTAACCGAACAGGGCGCTCTCGAGCAAAGCCTCGGGAAGAGCGGCGCAGTTTACAGGTATGAAGGTCTTTTCTCTACGATTGCTCAAATGATGGATGGCCTTGGCCACAAGCTCCTTTCCCGTACCACTTTGTCCCTCAATCAGAACAGTGGTTGCGACGTTGGCCGATTTCTGGATTAACTCGTAAACGCTTTGCATCCTTTCCGACTTACCGATTATGCCCTGAAAAGCTTCCCTTGACTTAAGCTGATTGCGCAACATGCGATTTTCATTTTCAAGCCAGCCATACTCAAGAGCCTTTCTAATAGAGATCTTTATCTTATTCGCGTCTTCAAATGGTTTGGAAAAGTAGTCAAAAGCGCCCATCTTCATGGCGCCTACAGCATCAGAAATTGAGCCGTAAGCTGTGATTATAATAATTGGGACATTGATGCCAGAATCACGTAAATCCTTGAGCATTTGGAGACCATTTCCATCCGGGAGACGGATATCCAAAATAATGAGATCCGGAAGAGGCTTGCTCTTCAAGTAGTCGAAACATTCTTTCGAAGTGGCGATGGCAGCGCATTTGTGGCCTTCCTCCTCGAGGATCGTTGAGAAGAATCGCCTTGCAAAGGCTTCGTCATCAACGACCATAACCGTTGATGACAGTTTAGAGATAATGTCAGCTTCGTTATGATTTATCGAAATATTCAAAACGGCCCTCTTCAGTGTGAATCGGCAATACGATTACGAAGGTAGTTCCTCTGTTCTCCAAAGATTTTACTACGATTCGACCGGAATGGCTCCTGATTACTTGAAAGGCGAAACTAAGGCCCAAGCCGGCGCCTTTATTCTTTTTCGTTGAGAAGAATGGTGTAAAAATCCTCGAAAGATTTTCCTTTGAAATACCATGGCCCGTATCTTTGAACCAGACCTTTATCTCTTTTTTCTTTAGAGCGGCCTTGATGCCGATGTTGAGCGATCCTCCATCCGGCATAGCCTGAAAAGCATTCATCAAAATGTTGCGGAAAACCTCAAGGAGCTGGAGAGAATCTCCCTTTATCTTAGGAATGACTCCTGGAATCACCTTCTTAAGTTGCACACCGGCAAGGTTGAAACTTTCGTGATTCCACGTTGCGTTAAGAGCGCTGTCAAGAACTTCACCGACATTCACATCGTGAAAGGTGCTTTGCGGTTCGTGAATACTTTTCATCAGCGACGCCAGCAACCGCTGGCATTCTTTAGCAGCTTCATAAATGGTCTCGGCTACCTTCCTGTTGGGATCATCGGCTGCAATCTTGCCAAGCAGCAGACCAGAAAAATTGATCACCCCTACCATAGGATTGTTGAGTTGATGAGCGATCCCGGCCATAAGCTCAGAGTAGATTGCCAGCCTTTCGGATAGCGCCAGCTTATCCTCCATTGTTTTTTCCCAAGTAATATCCTCAAGGAGGAACAGCTTCGATTTGAATGATCCATCAGTTCTTCTGATATCGTTAACACGAACCCTGGCCGGGAAAACAGTTCCATTCCTTTTCTTGCACATCAACTCCGTCTTCGTCACTTGCCCAGTTCTGGATAAAATAATCTCTGACTTCGATGCATCAGCAAAAACACTCGAGATATGCTTCAATAAAAAATCGCCTCGGGTATACCCTAATAGGCGCTCTGAGGTCTTGTTAGTTGTTTGGATAAATCCGGCAGTGTCAGTAGTAAAGACCATATTGGGAGAAGAATCGACCAAATTATTCAAAAACTCGGAAGATTCCGCAAGCTGATTAGCAAGCTGTTCCAACGTGCGCTTGTCTCGGCCCAGTTCATCAGACACATCATGAAGCAATATGAACCCCGCTGACAATGATAAAGGTGCGCCATAGGCTATGCCGCAAATCTTGAAATCGTAGAACTGAGGCAAGATGTCAGTAAAAATGAAGGTGAAAGACTCCCTATTGTTAATCAGATTCCAGTACTTGTTACCATAGGAGCCCTGATCGAAGAGGCGCTTCCAGGTATCATGATAGTAAGTGCCGAGCAGCTTTTCACGGTCTATCCTGGAGATCCTCTCCTGATAATGGTTAATCATCAGAATCTTCCCTCCATTATCTAAAATGATCACACCTATGGGGAGACTTTCCAGTATATCTTCAATGAATGCAATCCTGGCTTTCGGTCGTGAATCCGAACGACCTTTCATCTCATCCTCTCCTCCGTTGGCTAACCCATAAGCGGGCAGATAAACCCTTCCGGTAATCCAGAGGCTCAATCGCCCTGCGATATTAACTAATTCCCGATAATACTACCTTCCTTCACCGGAAACTAGTAGGAGCATGTCGGAATAACGGCTTCTATAAATAGACTTGGAAGCTGGGTTTAGCGCTTTGAGCAGCAGTGTTTAACTTTTCAACGAGCAATTCAATAACTATTTCATGACAGCAATTATTCGTGAGCTGATGTTGACAGAAAAAAATGGGTTCCCCCACTCAATTAGAAGGCGCCACCATGCCGGTATGGTGGCGCCTTTTGATGGGGCAAACCGTCCCTTCTGAGAGTACGGGGAAAGTCATGCCTGCAATTACCTGTCAAGAACCAACGAACGAACACTTATTGTTTGCCAATGGCTATTGAGTTGAGCGTTTTTGGGTGAGCAACCTTGAGCAATGTGCCCGCTCCAACTCTTACATTGAGTTTAAAAGCCGTTATTCCGACACGCTCCTAGTCCATGCGTCCTCGGTCAAAAGGCGCCTTTTCATAGAAGAACCTGAGAGCGGGGAGTAGCTTCCACATCTGAATCTCCCTCATGCGAGGTGTATTCAGCAGAGGTTTGATTTCCATGTTAAAGTGCTTCCTTCCATTACTGCTCATGCCCTCGCCTTTCTAAAAACAGCGCCTTCTATCGTTTGAAGATATGCATTGCTACAGCAGCGGCATCGATACCGATAATTCCACCACCATTGTGTGTCATGCCAACCTTGGCGTCTTTCACCTGACGTTTGCCGGCCTCACCCCTCAATTGCTTGACAATCTCGTATATCTGTCCACAGCCTGTGGCGCCCAGCGGATGGCCTTTAGCGACAAGACCGCCTGATGAATTAGTGGGCATTCGACCATTCAGTTCCATGTAGCCCTCATCAATCCATTTTGGAGCATCTTCCCCTGGGCAGATTCCCAGTTCGATCAGGTACATGATTTCCGATGGCGATGTGGCGTCATGCACTTCGACCACGTCAATATCTGTCGGACCTATACCCGCTGCGTTATATAATTTGGTCGCCAGGCGCTCCGTCACACACTCCTCAACCTTACAGGCAATGGTCCCGCTTCCAACCATGGAAGCCTCTACCCAGACCGGTTTGGATCCGAATCGAGCAACCATGGATTTTGCGCAGAGGATCGCCGCGGCTCCACCATCGCCAAGAGGTGCGCACATCATGCGTGTAAGTGGATATGATACGTCACCTGACCGAAGCACCTCCTCAAGTGTGACTTCGTCCTGATACTGCGCATGAGGGTTTAATGCCCCATTCTTATGAGATTTGACTGAAAGCATGGCGTAATGCTTCTGTGTCAGGCCATATTTTTTCATATAGACCTTGGCAAGGAACGAATACATATCCATGAACATGCTTCTCTTGTCTCCTCCGCCTTCCTGGATGATTTTGTCGCCCGATCCAGTATTTTCTTCAACCTTCTTGAAGTAGGCGATGTAGTTATCCAGGTCAACGGCGCTTCCAATTGTCTGGAAGGATATCTTTTTATCCTTATGGTACAGTTTCTCGAAACCTGTAACGAGCACACAGTCGTGTACGCCGGCTGCAACCGCCATCCATCCCAGGTTGAAAGCCGATGATGAACTGGCGCAGGCATTCTCGACATTGTATACGGGAATCTCATCGATCCCCATCGAAGTGAGGGCAACCTGACCGCGCACCATTTCCTGGCCGGTGAGGAGACCGGCGGCAGCGTTGCCCATGTATGCCGCTTCAATGTCTTTCTTATCAATACGGGCATCTGCGGTGGCTTCGTTCACTGCTTCACGAACAAGATCCTTATTGGTCTTCTCCAGGAATTTTCCAAAATGGGTCATACCCACGCCGATTACCGCCACATCTCTCATCGAGCAACTCCTTCTGCTTTGATTTAGGATTCAATTTGATTCACAAAACGGTGGCACATATGCATACTCATCGGGCTACATCCGAAAATTGGGCAAGCGAGCTGAAAAGGCCATTCAGTCGAAGTCGCAAATGCACTTATCGTGATTCTCCCTGCGTACACATCAAACTGCTTTTTTCTGATATGAATACCAGGTTTTTCGAAGATCTCATGCCCTCATGCGGGGGATCGGGCCGCACCCCTTCGGGGTTAATGTCCTGCAAAGCGAAGAGCACCGAGAGCTTGATCTACAAGTGAAGGCCTAGCCTGGATTTCCACGGAGGA
>PLSV01000406.1 GCA_003165235.1 Syntrophobacteraceae bacterium | reverse complement strand
TACGGCATCGTCAAACAAAACGACGGTTTTGTTTACGTCGCCAGCGAACCGGGGAAAGGGACCACGTTTAAAATCTACCTGCCGCGGCTCGAGGTTCAAACTGCGCAGGCCCCCTCTGAGGATGCAGCCGGCAAGCACCCCACAGGTACGGAAACTATCCTGCTGGTCGAGGACGATGAAGCGATCCTGAACCTCAGCAGGGTGATTCTCGAAAATCTGGGCTACACTGTCATTGCAGCGTCGGCGCCGGAACAGGCTATTCATCTTGTCGAAGATCATCCGGGAGATATTCACCTGCTTATCACCGACGTGGTGATGCCGGGGATGAACGGCCGAGAGCTGGCCGAACGGCTTGGCGCCATCCGCCCTAACCTCAAGCGCCTTTATATGTCGGGCTATACCGCCGACCTGATAGCACATCGCGGCATTCTGGATGAAAGAGTAAATTTCATCCAAAAACCTTTCGGAAGCGATGAGCTTGCCGCAAGGGTCAGACAAGTGTTGGACCAATTGGAATAGATGGCTGAATCAGGGATTGCAAAAACTAGTCTCATTGACATATCACTTGAACGTTCGATTCGGAAATCGTATGGTTTTACGGGCTTCGGGGTCGCGCCAAAAGTTTTTCAGGGCATAATCCAGCCCCAAAATGTGGTTCGAATGTATGGCCTGCAACTTGATGCATTATTCCAGTAAATATCAAGACGTCCGGAAAACGCCCGGAATCGTCTAATGAGTATTTTTGCTTGCATTTTCAAGGGGATACCAGGATTACCCAAAAGGCATTCCGCGTGTTCCAAACGGTTTTTAGAGGGGGATATGGCTCAAGATGCGCTTCAGCGTCCGTTGGTGATTATTACATTATTCATTAGATTTGGAGGATGTGCATAAATCGACTGTCTTTTTGCCGCAATTTCCCATCGCGCTAACTCGAATTGAACAACTTATTGTGAGGAGAATATGCATTCAGGTCCAATTCATGAAAGAACTATCACAGTTAAAACTTTCGAACAAGAAGATGAGACATTGCTTGTAGAAGGGACCCTTGTTGATGATAGGTTATGTAAGTCTTATACATATTTACGATCTGCGTTATGGGATCCAAGAACGATCCATAACATCACTGCGAAAATGTGTATATCTATACCTGATTTAATTATCAAGTTCGTTAATACAGATATGCATGAAGTTCCACACCAAGCGTGTAGAGATATTATACATATCGGCGATAAGTTTATTGGAGTTTCACTGGTGCGAGGGTTTAACGACAAGATTAGACAAGTCCTGGGCGGTAAGAGCGGATGTATACATCTATACAATTTACTTATATCTATGAGATCTGCCGCCTTCCAGGGATTTTACTCTTACTGTTTTCGTGTGCTGGAAGATGGAAGTTTTAGAAAAGTGGATGTTGATGACTCACTCATTGTGAACAGTTGCCATGTTTGGAGGGAATCGGGGCCATTTGCTCAACGGCTCAAAGAAATGAAAGCGGCCAAGCGCGGCAGAATGAAAGAATGAATCCTGCAGATTAATGTTGAAATTCAAAGCAAGAATCCCCCAGGAGATCGAGAGTGCTCGTGAACTGGTTTTCCCTTGAATCCCCGCAAGGACCATGGCGCCCCGATTGCCCGAGACCTGCGTAAATCATTTCTTACGCATTCGGCAACTGGGCAATGAGGTTGTTTACCCGCTCCAGTTCCCACGAAATATTGCTGGCTGTCCACTGAGCAGCGGCTTTTTCAAAATGCTCACGGGCAGCATCCGTCTTTCCCCGGTCCCGGCAGATGATCCCCCAGTACATCCGTGTGCGGGCGGCATAAAGGCGGGCTTTACCCAGTTCAAAAAGGCGGAGGCTTTCAGCCATTTGTGCTTCAGCTTCGTCCCACCTTGGCAGGGTCATCGCGGCAAGCGATCTTCCCCATACCTGGCGCGCCATGCCTTCGGCCCAGATGCCGCCCGTCTTTTCCGCCATAGCGACAGCCCGCTCGGCCAGGGATAGGGCTTGTTCGACCTGGCCTTTGCCAAGAACAATTTCGGCGATAGTACTGGCGGTTATGTCAACACCCACAAGCTGCCCGCCAAGCTCCTGTGTAATTGCCATGGCCTTTTCACCGCTCTCGGCGGCGGCCTCGAACTGTCCGGCGCAAAGCTCGGCATAGGAGCGAACAGCATGGCAGAGACGCAGAAGGATGCGGTCACCTGTTTGTTCGGCTGCTTCCATCACTTGTCGAGTTGTTTCCCTGGCGCCGGCAAGATTACCTGCATCAGCGTATATCCTGGACAGGCCGAGGGCGCTGTTAGCGATCCCGTATAGAGAATTCAGCTCACTGGCGCGTACAAAAGCGCGTTGACATTCCGCCAATCCCTCTGGATAGCTGCCTGTCGCCGCGAGGGTCACGCCATGATATGATACGGCCCGAATCCATTCTGTCCAGTCGCCCAATTGCTCAAACGCCGTAATCGCTTGACGAAACAGCGCTTCAGCTTTGCCGAAATGGCCTTGAAAGTATAATGTCCCTCCGATGGCCGAGGAGGGGACAGCCAATAGTTCAGGATCGGACAACTTTTGCGCTGCCGCCAACACCTGACGATAATACCCGATCGCTTCAGGCATGGCATTGCTCACGAAATGGATCATGCCCATCCAAAATCGCACTCGCGCCAGGCGGAGTTGGTCGCTGCCGCAGGCGCCGTCGGGTCCGGGTAATTCCTGCACCAGACGCTCCGCCTCAGTCAATCGGACCATGTTCTGCTCCGGTGAGTCAGCAGCATAAGATACGCTCACTTGCTTGATGAGTGTATCCACCTTGTTTCTGCGGTTGTTTTCCGTAGATGGCAGTTGCGCCAGTGCGTCAAGCGCGCGGGCATAATGCAACCGTGCTTCAGCCAGGGCAAACAACCGGGTCGCAGTATCGCCTGCTCGTGTCAGATACTCGGAGGCCCGCTCCCATGCTTCGCCCCGCAAAAAGTGCTCGCCTATGACGGTGAAAAACTCCGCAAGCCGGTTGGAAAAGAGTTCCTCCATCGCCAAGGCTGTCTTGCAGTGCAGTTCTTTTCGGCGTGCGGAGAGCAAGCTCTGATAAGCGGTCTCCTGAGTCAGCGCGTGACGGAACATATATTCCAATTCGGGATGGCGCGCCCTCTCGCGGATCAGTTCATTGGTCTCCATGCAACTCAGGTCATTGTCCACGCCCGTCTTTCTTTCGGCCATGTGAAACAGGACGCGATAGAGAAATATCCTTCCGATTACGGAAGCCTGCTGTGCAAGCCATTTTGTCTCAGGCGGCAGCCGGTCCAGCCTGGACATCAGGAGACCCTGAAGGGTATCAGGCACGGCAACGGATTCGATAAGCCGTGTTGCTTCCCATCGGCCGTCCTCGGACTGAGCCAACGCCCCCCTCTCGATCAGGGTGCGGATCAGTTCCTCAACGAAAAACGGGTTGCCTTCCGCCCTGCCCGAAATCAGTTCTTTGAGGGCAGGCGGTAGGCTTTCGAGCGATAGCAGGCGCGCCGTCATCTCAAGGCTGCCAAGCTCCGAGAGAGGTTTGAGAGCGATATTCGTAAAACCATCGGAATCGCGCTCGCAGAACTTTTTTGTAAGCCTCATCCATGCTTCGGAAGTCCAGGAAGTCTCGGTGCGGGAAACACAGATGATCGCCAGCGACATTCGCTCTGTCAGAGGAATCAGGTGCTCGATCAGTTCCAATGAAGTCGTGTCCGCCCAGTGGCAGTCCTCGATAACAAGCATTGTGGGGTGTTCTTCAACCAATTTTGTAAAAAACGACACCATCAGGCCGAATATGCGCCGGCGCAATAGCTCGCCCTGTATCCCTTTTAGCAGGTTGATCTCCTCTGAAGACAACCTCAACAACATCATATTTGCGATAATCGCCTTTGCTTCGGCGTCTCCTGGGAAAAATTGGTTGACGGCAAGGTCAAGACGCCACCGGGCAGCGCCTTCGGACTGTTCGTCCCTGATGCCGGCATGGTTTCGGATCAGGTCAAGAAAAGGGCCGTAAGGAACTGAACTGGTATATGCCAGGCAACGACCTTCAAGCCAATACACCTGTTCCCTGCTTGTGATTTCGCGCTTCAACTCGCTTAGCAGGCGTGATTTGCCAATGCCCGCCTCGCCGCTCACCACGACTGTTTGCCCGCGCCCGGCCTTTAGTCCGGCAACGATCTCCTTAAGCTGAGTCATATCGTGCTCGCGGCCCACAAAAGCATAAGACAGATCGCGCAACCCGCGCGACTTGCCAGGAGCAAGCCTTGAGCGATGCAACTCATAGACCATCAACGGATCACGCTTGCCCTTGACCCGGATCGGCTCTACGGCAAAGAAAGTAAACGCTTCACGCGCCAGCCGGTAAGTGTCGCGGCTGACCAGGATCTGGCCTTCTTCAGATGCGCCCTCCAGCCGTGAGGCGGTATTAACCGTATCTCCCAGCACGCTGTAGGAAATCCTGAGATCGGAACCCACATTCCCCGCAACAACCATTCCGGTGTTAACGCCTATGTGCAGGGAAAGCGGTTTGGCAAGTGCTGCGATCCGGCGGCGATTGAACCTCTCTATACGCTCACGCATCTCAAGCGCCGCCCGTAAAGCCCGTTCTGGATCATCCTCATGAGCAATCGGCGCACCGAAAACCGCCATCACCGCATCCCCCAAAAACTTATCCACATAGCCCTCATACTGATAGACAGCCTCCGCCATATCTTTTAGCACTTCGTTGGTCACAGCGGCGACTTCTTCGGGATCGAGCTGCTCGCAGATATCGGTAAAGCCGGAAATATCGGCGAAAAGCACCGTTACCTGACGGCGTTCGCCTTCGATGCGTCCAGTAGCCAGCATTTTGTCAGCAAGTTCCTTGGGCAGATAACTTTGGAGGCGTGCGAGCAACTGGCCGGGAGTTTCTGTTGACGGCTGAGCATCGGTCTGCTGCCGATCACGGAGAGCGCCTAACTGCGCCCGCAAGGGGGCAAGCGTTTCATCGACAACGTCATCGCCCAGGGTTGGGCGTGATGCTTCCAGAGCCGCAATGCCAGTCTCAAGTCGAGAAATTTGTTCCGTCAAATCGGGCATGTTCCGCCCCCTCGCAGTCTAGGGCTTCTCAGCGTTCACATATTCATTCACACCGTCCCTGGAATGCTTCCCGTCAGCGAAACCGGCGCAAGCAAGGGCAGCGAGGTCGACCAATAAAGCCGCAAAAAGCAGGAATTTGAATCTTGTCATTTACGCCTCCTGAATATGGGGGGCATGAACGGGAAGGGGGCAAAGCAGGTGAAGTGGTTCTGAAAGCATATTACAGTCACATTCCGATTTCGCAAGAGTATTTTTTGACAGATCGTGTTTGAACAATGGATTCAGGCGCAGGACCGGCAAAGGGGAAACCGGCGGCGGCAAAAACGAGGAAAACGAGCGCAAGAGCTTGATGACTCTGACAAATTCAATGGGAGCTCCGGCAGATATGGGAAGCTTCAAAGCCACTCTAAATAGTCGGGTAAACGAGTGTATGCGCCTACCCTCGTTTACCCGAGTATAAGACCCTGCTCGCGGCGAATTGACCTTCTCAAAGAGTCGATTTTGGGCTGAGCCGCGCAATTATCCCATCAAACATCTCCTTCACCGACTTTTCTTCCTCAGGCGTCATGAATTCTTCCGGAAGCTGAGGTTTGGGCCGTCCCAAGTTAGACGCCATCTCAAATCCCATCGGATTATAAGGCATAAGGGCGACATCATTTGCTCCCGCCTCCCAGGCCAGTTGGGCTATGGCGTAAAGGTTACGGTAACTGGCGGTTATTCCGGGTATGAGCGGGGTTCTTGGGTGGACCTCCACTCTTTTTTCCCGCAGAAGAGTGCGGAAATTGCTAAGTATCCTGCGGTTGGATTTTCCGGTGTGCAGCTTGTGTAGACGGGGGTCTGCGAATTTTACGTCAATGTAGACCAGGTCACAGTAGGGCAGCACTTTTTTGCGGAAGGAGCGATAGTCGAAATAGCCCGAGGTTTGAATGGCTATGTGGATTCCATGGTTCTTCAAAAGGATAAGAAGCGACTCAAGGTAGTCGGGGTGTAGGGTGCATTCGCCTCCTGAAAGCGTGACGCCGCCGTTTGAGTGGTGGTAATAGGCAATATCCCGCAGAAGGATTTCGCAAAGCTCTTCCGGTGAGTAATAAGTCCCGATGCGATTCAGTCCTCCCCCCGGGCATACTTCCGCGCAGGCCCCGCAACGATTGCACTTACTCCTGTGAATGCGCCCCGAAAAGGACATATCTATGGCCTGGCTTGGACATATTTCGGCGCAGGCGCCGCATCTAACACAGCGCCGAACCGAAAACCCTATTTCAACCCTGTGATCCTGGGTCTCAGGGCTGTGACAAAAGACGCACCGGAGGGGACAGCCCTTGAAAAACACAACGGAGCGGATTCCCGGTCCATCTTCCAGGCTGCCTCTTTTTATATCGACAAGGAGCGGCTGCATGGGCGTTTCAATTGCTCGTAGGCAATAAAATCAAGAATGTTGGCGAGCCACAGGAAAATGCAGACGAGCAGGGGAACCACGGACCGCGCTCCCCACGTTTCTTATTCCCGGAACTCAACCGGCCTTATGACATCCCAAGCCGCTGCAGCAGCTCTTTCGCCATGAACCCGAATTTGTATATATAGTTTAGGTTCCCCTCCACCTCGACCTCATTTGCGAGAAGCGAGTCCATGATGTCCTGGTCCTTGGAAAAAAGGAACCTTCGAAGAGCAGGAGGATCCTTGAAAGTCACACAGGCTTCCCACTCATCCGGCGTGGTCTCACTCACTTCCATTTTCCCGTCGCTGAACATTGCCGAAACGTTGACGCCGCCTTCGAAGGTCCTGAAGAGATATCTTCCTCTGAAGCTCTCGATGTTTTTGTGATAAGTGCTCGACATAGCAAAACACAACTGCATTCCGTGAAGAAGCATTTCCAGGAATTTTTCGGTCGCTTCTCCCGATATGCTGGCCTGGAGATCTTCAAGCATCGTGCAACCCATCGAATTAACTCCTCTAGGGGATCGGAAAAGGTTTGAAAAAAACCATCGCGCCGGTGGACAGAAGGTATTCGGTGCGATCGATGATCTCCTTCTGCATGCGCGGATTGAGGTCCTTGAAATAAGCTGTGTAGCCGGAGACCCTGACCAGCAACTCCGGGTTGCCGCCGGGATTCTCTGCGGCCTTGACGAGGGTGTCATGGTCAACGATGTTGAATTGGATTTCCATTCCTCCAGTTTCCCGGCCGTCACCATCGGCAAAATAGCTTTCTACAGTCGCAGCAAAATTTTCCAGCATCTCCGGGGTGTTTTCCCTGCTGTACTTTAGATTCAGGGCGACCCCGTTCGACAGCTTCGTCGCGGGCAGCCTCGCCACGGAATTCAGCGCCTTGGTGAGCTGAGGCGTCATTTCCGAAACCGGCGTAATTCCGCTTGCCAGGTTTTCACCCGCTTTTCTGCCGCTGGGCAGCGCACCCATGAACATTCCGAAACCGGCATGATTGGTCATTGTCCAATAGCCTACGCGATACCTGCCTCCGCGATAGTTCTCCTTTTCGCCAAAGACCTCGTCCAGCTTCTCTGCGATCCAGGCTGCATTGGCGTCCGCCGCACTGTCCTCATTCCCGTATTTGGGCGTTTTGACAGGATTCATGAGACGCAGTTGCAGGGCCGCATATCCATCGAAGTTCTTCTCGAGCGCATCGAGTAGTTGATCGAAAGATACGGAATTCTGGTCGAACACAACCTGCTGGATGGCGCTCAGGGAGTCTGCCACGTCGGCCAGTCCGATGATCGCGACCCCGGAAGAGTTGATTGAGGCGCCGCCCTGGATGAGGTCCAAACCCTTTTCCATCGGACCTTCAAAGAGGCTTGAGAGAATCGGAGTGGGGTAGAAGTCCTGATGAACTTTTCCAAACAGATTATTGAGGTACACGGCCTGGTCTGCAACCCAGCGGATCTGCTTGTCGAAAGCCTCCCTGAATTGGTCAAACGAGGCGAATGTCCTGCAGTCTCCTGTCTCGATGCTTATCAGGACATCCAGTCCTGTGTGCCTGTGCCTCCCATTAAAGAGGGTCAGTTCGAGCGCGGAGACCAAGTTGAACAATATAGCTGCGGAATGTGCATATGACCTGCCATTGCTCCCAGGCTCGACACAGCCGACCACTCCGTAATCTCTTGCCTGCTCGATGGTCTCCACCCTGGATCCAAGCGCCTCGATCACCGCCCGATCATTATGTATGGCCGGAGTCGCCCCGGTGTTGAAGTTCACGGCGCATATCCGGTTCAGGTAATCTTTAGAGTTCACCTCTGGAAAGTAGCGCGCATTGAGGTTGGGGTCCCGAAGCCTCATCAGTTCCGTTGCCCGAAGCACCACATAAGTGAGATCGTTTACTGCATCGCCGCCTTCCGTGTCCACTCCGCCCACGGTTATGGCCTGGTTGGACCCCGTTCCGCCGAAAAGCTGTTCGGAAGCTTCCGGCACGGCAGGCACATGGTCGCCGATTTTTAACCACAGACAGCACAACAGCTCAATGGCGTAGGCAGGCGTGATTACGCCTCTGGCCACGTCCTGCCGGTAGAGATCGTACAGGAACTGATCCAACCGGCCGAAGCTGATTCCGATATTGGGGTTTTCCAGGTGGACTGCCGTCCAACAGATCCAGACGGTGGTGAGCCCCTCCCGAAAAGAGCCTGCTGGGAACTCGGGCACACGCCGGTTGATTGCGGCAATTTCGAGAAGTTCATTCTTTCTAACCGGATCCACTTCCTCCGCCGCTTGCTTTTCGGCTTCTGCGGCCAGGTTTTGGGAGTACTCGATTATTCCTTCCATAACCTCGCCAAGGGCAGCGAAAAATTCCTTTTTCGCCGGGTCGGCGGTTTGCGCCTCCTTTTGCCCAGCCTCTTCGACAAGGGCTCTGAGACCGAGCTTAATTGCCCTGGAAAAGTCGGGAATGGTATGTGAGATACACTCGGGCTTGCTTGCCAGAAAAAAGACCAGACGCTCGAGGAGCTCTATTTCCGGTGCGCTCTTTGGGGCGCCGTCCTTTTGGCGATTTATTTCAAAGGACCTCTTCCTTGCCTTTTCCAGGATATTATTCTCCATCCAGTATGGGAAAATTTCGGAATTCAGTAAGTCCGCATCTGAATCGGTAAGGTAAAATGGGTTGCTTTTCCTCCTGGAAATGGTCCGTAGTTCCGGCCATAGACTGAGGGAGAGGAATTCGGGATAGAGGGGGACTCCCTTGAATTTGGAGGTGGTCGATCCTGCGAAAAGCTGGCGGTCCCTGAAGGAGAATGGGATCATATTACTGTCAACGCCTTGAGAATGACTCACGACAGGTGACCGTTTCTGGAGCGCATACCTGTAAGCCCTTGCCTTGTCCAGGATCGAAATTCGCTCCCCGTCGAAAAGGTGGTTTTCAACATGGAAGCTGGTGAGCAGCAGCGCCCGCTCGATACAGATTTCCGGCAAGGTTTCGAAATAGATCTTCCGCAGGTATGATGTGCGATCGGTAAGCTCATGATCCTTCAGTGAAATATCACTCAGGGTAATTTTCGGCATGATTCCTCCTTTCGTTCCATCGTCAAAGATTAAGGCCGAAACCATTGTTCCAGGGTTATCAGGAATTTATTAAAAGCAGCCCTGGAAGGGCGTATGAGCCTGGTATCGTCTTCTTGCTAATCCTTAGGAGGCGAATTGGTCAATCTTGCTTCTTACTGACTTGAGTCTGCCAGGACCGCCTTGGCGCCAATTGGATTTCCGATTGCGCTGGAATAGTGGAGATGCCTCCGCTATCCATGAATTAAGCTGCGCGAGCGGAGATCTTGGTGCAATTAAGAGAGAGTGCGGAATAAATAACAATGAATCTCGTTCTTGAAATCCACTAAGGATGCCAAGTATTATGAACTCGAATAAATAGGAATTCAAGAAAAGATTCCATGATGACTGAATTCTCAGGCATATGTTACTGCGTTAGTAAATGGGAAATACACTCTCTACCTGACTGCGAAAAGGGGGAAATCTAGTATTTTTCGACCATAAGTATGGTCCCTCCTCCTTCAGCTTTGGTTTTCGGGACCCCTTAACCATATGCCCCGTAAAGCCAGGTCCCCCATCTTTCTGTTGCTTGACGACCTGAAGAATGCAATATCACACGTATTTGGCTCAGACTGTATGCTCTGACCTGCAGCAGTGTAGTTAGGCGCCTTCATTTGAGTCCATGTCTCCGATATTTTCAGGATCGGAAGATCAGTCCGCCAGATTCATGCCAACTCACTCCAGAAGCCATTGCGGAACTGGATCAAACACCCGTTCCCTTCAGTGGCGTTCATTGGCATATTACTTGTACTGCCCCTTCAAGGCGGGAAAGTTCGGTTGGGGATGTAGACTAAACTGTCAAGCTTCTCGTCAATAGCCGCAAAGTGAAGGGTGAGCAGAGCAGGCCAATTGAATGATTTGAAGGTATCGTAGCCCAATCAACCAAACCGGAAATCCGACAACGACAAAGGAGATTCAAGGTGAGGAAATTGTTTATCGGAAGCATAATTGTTTTTCTAATGATTTTCACGGCAGGTCTTGCGACAGCAGCAGCCCCCCCGACCGCCACGACAATTCAAGCCAAGGGCAATCTCTGGTTCGTTGCATCCGCTACCGGCGACGTAACAGAGGTAACCGGCGCTACGCTCACACTTACTAAGGTGACGCCGACTGCCGGCCAACCCAATAACATCTGGACGGGCACGCTTGTGCTTCCTTACCCCAATCCACTCAGCCCTACGGTAGAAACTACGCTGGATATCACAGCTTTCGAGGGGGCCGGTTCTGGTAACCCGCATACTTTTCACGACATCACTGGGACCAACGGCGCCACGCAGACCGTTCTTCTAACGGCCACAGGCCGGGATAATGAGACTGCAAGAGATTCTGCTCTCACCACCCCGGCATTGCAAAAGGATTTTGGAATCAGTGGGAAGTTATATGACTCCGGCGCCTTCGTTGGCGCCTTCGAAGGAGCGCTTTTCTATTCAAAATAGCAGCCTCTGAAAGAGCATTCCTCCTCCCTTTCCCCTGCCTGTACAAGGTCCGGGGGAGGGGGAGCGAGGCGCTGCACGAAGACTTACGGAGCGCATCTTCCACCGCTGCTTACTCATGGCTCACTTCGATTCCATTAAAGCCACGATCCAATCTTTTTGTCGGGATACCCCCAACCCAGCGCACTGTCAACAAAGGTCCCATCCAATTCCGTCACATTTGTAAACCATTCCTGGGCCGTCCATCCGGATTGCGCGTATCTGACCCGTCATTCCGTCTTCCGCCAACGATCTTGACCATTATGATCCTAACCCGATTCACCTCTCAACCACACATGACGCCAGTCAAATGAAAAACCTGAATAGCAGCGCATCGGGACTCCAGCAAGAATTGAGCAGAGGAGCTGTCAACTGAGGGGATAGTGGTGTGTCCTGCAATTTCAAAAACCAGTCTTATTGAACTATCACTTGCGTGTTCGATGGAGAGATTGTAAGGTTTTTCGGGCTTTGCGGTTGCGCCGGGAGTTCCTTGTGGCGGAATCCGACCGCAATATGCCCGTTCGGATGCACAGCGCACGACTGGATGAATTATTCCGGATCAGATGGTTTATATTCAGGATGGCTTGGATCTCAAAGACGCCTCATCCAAAAAGGGGTATGGTAGAAAGAAGAAACTTCCTGAAATACTTAGCAGGAATCGCCACTCTTGGCGCAACACAAATGCTGTTCTTCAAGAGCGGGGAGGGGATGGAAGGGATGCAACCTCAAATTGATCATCTTGTAATTGCAGCGAGAAATCTGGAGGAAGGTTCCGAATATCTCTTTGGCGCCCTGGGCCTCAGACCGCAGGAAGGGGGCGAGCACGCCGCTCAAGGGACCCACAACCGGGTGCTTCGCCTGGGGGAGGACTGCTACCTGGAAGTAATCGCCATCAATCCCCATGCGCTGAAACCGTCACACCCCAGATGGTTTGAACTGGACAGCGAAGCAATGCAGGAGAGGCTCCGGCGGAAGCCGCTGCTCCTCACCTGGGCCGTCCGGACCGATAGGATCGAGCAGCTTGCGGACCGGAGCATTGCACCACTTGGGTCTGTCACGGCCATGAGTCGGGACAACCTCAGATGGCTGCTCACCATTACCGAAGGCGGCCGTCTTCCAGGCGGAGGCATACTTCCATTCCTCATCCAATGGGATAAGACCGTTCATCCGGCATCCCGCATGATGGATGCCGGATGTTCGCTTGTGAGCCTTCGCGGCTTCCACCCTCAAACAGACGAGATCCTGGCTGCACTTCGATCCTTGGGCGCCGACCAACTTATTTCCCTGGAGCCGATCCCTTCCCACGAAACTCCTCGCCTGGCGGCCCTCATCCAAACTCCAAGCGGGGTGAAAACATTATCCTAAACCGATTAGCCAAAGCAGGACAAGGGCGCCTATCCTCATCAAAGCTTCACTGGGCGTATTTAACTCACGTTTATTCATTATTAATGATGAGGTGGAGCTGTTGAGCGCGATCTGTCGCATTGTGGCGGGTGCGGGTGGTTACAAGATGGCATGGGTGGTATATGCCGAAGAGGACCGGGATCAAACGGTCACGCCTGTTGCTGAGTGCGGCTGTGAGCTAGAGTATCTTGAGACGGTTAAAGTCACCCGGCCGGATGCCGAGAGGGTAAAGGGGCCTGTGGGCGCGTGCATCTGCAAAGGGTTTCCCATCATCATTCGTTCTGTGGGCAATCAAACAAAGTTTGCACCCTGGAAAGTGGAGGCTTCAAAACGAGGCTATGCTTCAGTCAGAGGTCTCCCTCTCCTTCCCGGTGGACGAAAGCTGGGAGCACTTACCGTCTATTCCTTTGAAACGGATGATTTTGATCCCTCCTGATTTCGACGCGCTGGGTATCGTCCATAAACCAGAGCGAGGAGCTTCTATGGAATTCGGCAATTTTTTCAACAAGATTGAAACCAGCAGGACTGGTGGCGCTCTTAGGATGTTCCTGCTTGTCTATATCCTGGTCCTTGCCTATCCTTTTTATATTTACCCTGAATCCGTGAGTTTATAAAT
>PLSV01000004.1 GCA_003165235.1 Syntrophobacteraceae bacterium | reverse complement strand
TCTCAGTGCTGTTGACACGTTCCGAGATTTTGGCTCTCTTGGCAGCGGGCATGCATAGTCCCGAAGATCTGAAGGCAATGAGCGACGGCCAATTGCGCGATTGTGTCGGGGCAGAGACTGCTGCATTGTTGCGACGGGAAATAGATAGAGCAGTTTGATGAAGACGAATCCAATTCCCTGACTTTCCCCTGGCTGACCCCAGACCTCATGTCCGCCAGAATTGTCCAGGCCACCTGCTTGAAAGGCTCTCCAGGGCATGTTCCACAGCGGAGGTATGCTCAGGATGGAGAACGAGGAGGAAGAGGACATGTGCGGTGGAAAGGGCGACGACCTCCGAGGTCCCAATGCCGTCCGCCAGTCGCTGGCCCTGTTCTCGGGCGTAGATGTCGCGTTCAACCCTTCCAAAATGCTGATAGATCATCAGGGAGGCACCGGTGCGAAAGGTAGCCGCCGCTTCCCGGTGTGTCAGGAACTTTGAGGATCCCTTCCGCCCAATGGGGCAGCTTTTCACCTCCAGGCCGTTGTCTGGATCAAAGAAGACCAGGTCCACACCCTGGAACCGTTCCAGCATGACCCGCAGGTAATCGGCGCGTGCGCCGGCATCATCCTGGAGAAGGTCCGAGTGAAATCTGGCTCCCGGGATAAGGTCGCCTGCCTCCATCGTTGCCAGGTTCCGGGGAGAATCGCCCTTCAGCGCAGTGGCAAGGTGGTCGTAGAGTTCGGGATCCGGGTTCCGCCAGCGCTCGGGCTCAGCAAGGTAACTGATCTTGCCACCGTCAGCACGGCTGTCATCTGGAGTCAGCATCCAGCAGATGCCCAGGCGAAGACCACCCTCCTTGGCCAACAAACGCAGGAGTCCATACTTCCGGTAGTCGTTGATATCGCCGAAATACTGGTGTTTCACGGAAGACCACCCGCAATGGATGTGGATTACGGAGACAACCCAGAGGAGGAAGATCAGGTATCGTTCGAGTCGCCGAATATTAACAGGATGGTGGCCATTCAACCGGAACAAGAGCTAAAGTTTTTAAACGCATCATTTTATATAATATATCGCTATTTCGCACAAGCCGCTATCAGTTTTATATTGGCAGTAATCACTTCGATTCCACCTTGAATAAAATCACCATCATTGGTCATCAGTTTCCAATTATTCTGACGACAATTTTCTGCAATCAGACTATCATTGAAATCAATTCCGCCAATTTCAAATTCGGACAAAGCTGCGCCAACATCAAACGTTGAATAGCTACAATCGCACATAGTTGCAATTTTCAACATATTATGGGCAAAAGTAACAGCACCTTGGCCGGCAGAGCAGAAATCACCTGATTTTCGGAATTGCTTAAAATTACTGTATTTTGGTTGAAACAATGCCTTATATTCAATTCTTGTATATGTATTTAGATATTCGCTCAATACGAGGGGATCAAGCACCAATTCCGATTTGGCCGCTTTGAGCCTCTTGAAGGCATCTCGATATGGCGATTCCGAGAATAGCCTTGAATCCGAAGGCCCTGGAAAAAGCTCGAGCCAAATATTGGTGTCCAATAAAATAATATCTCTGTCTGTAAATGTATATTGGGATAAGGCCCACGCCTTATTCTTCATCATTTACCTCTTCTTTCCATGCCTGGTCAAAACTTTCTCGATGGCTAAAATATAGTTTTGCGTTATCAATAACTCGTTTAAGCATTACTGCATCATCTGGCTCCATTTCCTGAATGGACAGGCAATTGCGAATTTCTTCATCTGAGAACTCTCCGTACAACTGCCCAACTGCTGAATTGAGGAATGCAGAAATCAGTGTTTGAATTCCTCTAAACGACAAGCTAACCTTTCCTCCAACTCGTATCTCTGCTGCAACAGCGTCATGAATCTTCTGCCCATCCTCTGTTGAGACAGCAAGTGGGCTTGCAATCATGTCGGCAATCAATATTAATTTACTTTCGTTCATCACCATCTCCATTTCATAGAATGTCCTTAAGGGAAATCTCGGATTTCAACCGGTACGATTTTGTATCACCTGTATTAATTTCTAGATTTACAATCGTACCAATGAAATCTCCACTCATTTTATGGAAACATTCATTTTTCTCAGCGAATTCATAAAATCCAAGTCTCGATGCAATTTGTATTTTTCCATTGTTTAGTTCGATGAATTCCTTTAGAAATTTTAACCCAAGGCCCCCTGGGCGTTGTCCAACCTTTGTAGTATTGCCTTCCTTGAGTGCCCATTCGATCGCAGCAACAGATGAAATTTTGTTCCCAAGGCGGCGACGAACTTGAGTCCGGAATCCCACCCCGGCATCAGCCATCGTAAGATCTAATTTATGCAGCTGTGGAAAATACTGACCACATACAAAAAAACCAAATTTTGATTCGGAATGTGTCACTGCATTCTGAAATACTTCGAAAATGCTTTGCAAAAACGCTTTTCGAAGCTCTTGGGACATACTGGGAAGGCCTCTCCCCGTAAGGTGCATACTGAGGTGTTTCGCGAAATTAGCTTCTTCATTAAGCTTTACTTCCAAAAAGCGAACAGTCGTACTGTTTGCATCAATGATATCCCGAAATCCATATTTGAGAAGGAACCCGTTTTTTTGAAGAATGGTCCCAATGTTTAGTGATAAATTAATAAATTTAATCTCATTCGCGTCAGCTTCAATTCTTGCTAGGACTGCAGCCAATGGCGCAACTAAATTAGCCTCAAAAAAGGAACAACGTGAAAAATCAAGGATCAATTCATCCATGAAAAGGGCCTTGGTCGCTTCCGACAATTTGCCAAGGGCAGCATACCCCTCCTTGCCGCTGCGGAGGGTAGTCATCTGGTAGATCATGAAAAGGTCCCAGTTGCCATTCTCTATATTACCCAAGGCGCTTTGTGCAATGCAGCCCATCAAAAATTTTCTTTCCAGCGAATACATTCTAACCATGCACCTGGCAAAGGTCTTACGCTCTTGGCTCTGCCAGCCTCCTTGATCGCCAGCAGGGCCATGTAGGCCCGGTCGCTGTCGACCATTGGGGTTTCCTTGCGTCTGAACTGCTGCGCGACCACCTCCCTTTTCTCGGAGATGGCTGGGGGTCGTTGTCCCCCTGGATTCGGTTTCGGCGCCAGCCATGCCTCGCCCCGCTGCTGAGAGTGGGTTCGGTATGCTCGATGGATAGCTATGAAATCGAAGGGAAGGTGGGTGTGGCCAATCTTGGAGAGCGCCGAAGCCAATCGCTGCAACCTGTTCCAGCGCCGCCTCAAGGCCACCTGCGCATGGCATTCCGTTCGGTATGGCCCCTCCGCGCTCTGGCCGGCGCCCCTGATTTCCACCGCGGACCCGCCCACAGAGGATTTGCCAATTCCAAAATCCTCGTGCGCCAAGGAATCCTGGGGCGAGGACTAGGGTTGCCACTATCAGGCACGGTATGGTGGATAATCAACGCATGGTCTTCCCTGGTGATGATCCCAACCTCAAGCCCGCTGATCTCCTTGATTGTGTCCCTCCGGTTGGCGTGCGT
>PLSV01000191.1 GCA_003165235.1 Syntrophobacteraceae bacterium | reverse complement strand
TTAAGCATACCAGATGGAAATACACGAATATCAAGGGTTATATGGATCTCATCCCGGACCTGACCGAGGAGCAGCGAACGAGGGTTCAGGAAATCCGGTTGAGCTTCCTCCCCCATGTCGAAAAAATCCGCCAGGAGCTTTGCATGAAGAGAGTAGCTCTTGCAAGGGCACTCTTCTCAGAGCCAACCGATAAGAAAAGAGCGCACCTTATTGCACGGTCGATATTGGAGTGTCAATCGGAACTCGAACTGGAAGTTATCGAGCATATACTGGAGGAAAAAACACTTCTCAGCCCTGAGCAGCAAAGGAATTTCTACGATATTATTCTCCAACAGTTCGCCCAAGGCGGATTGGGAGTTCATGATATTAAGCAACGAAGAAGATTCTAGCGGCAAGTTTTTCGCCAATTTAGGTGTGGCCGTGGCTCTCATTAAATCGATGGCAGCGGCTGGCACATGCCAGCAAACAGTGATGAAGCATCATTTGACGGTCAACTGCTCGCCCTTACCACCCCAGTTTTATGGGCTGGCCCACACCGTAAACACTTTGAAGCAAAGTGCTTATTGTCAATCCGCGCAAACTTCGCCGCGCAGGGCTTCTAATTCTTCTTTTATGATTATGGGAAGCATGATGAGGGAGGCGACCGGATCGGCCCACCACCAGCTAAACACTACGTTCAGGGCCAGCCCACCCAACAATATGGCAGAAAGATAGGCGCAAAAGGGCAATCCGTTCGCGCTGTTCATCGGGATGGATGGACAACAAACGCCATGACAGAATCAGTGACGACAAGATTGTGATCAGGGTGTCAACACCAAAACCAATAAGCGCAATGCTTCCGGCAACACTTCCAGCTCCAAGAGCAACGCCAGCCTCGATAAGGTTCCAGCCAATCGTTAAGTATTCGAGCCTTCGAGCGCGGCGGGTATCTTCCACGCGACCGTTTGCGCATATATAAAAGTCATCACATCTCGTAGATTGTTTCACAGACTAATGACCTTCTCTTTTTGCGTTCTAACGGGTGAGACAAGTCTTGCCCCTTTGCAAGGCCCTTATGGCGTGGTGATTAGATGGGTTGATCCCCTTAGCCCTTGTAGGCTCTAAATAAAACACCCTTTGTAACAGGTGAACTATTAAAGCCGGTTTCCGCAACCAATTCACAACGCACGAAACCAGCTTGCTCCATCATAACCAGGAAATCCTTTCCCGGTATGGCGCCACCTTGTCACTTGGCCCAGGTCTCTACCATCGCCATAGGACTGGAAGGCAACCCCCCACTGAGGACTTGATCCGCAATCATGAATTTCCCGGCACGCTTTAAAACTCTAAAAGCTTCTTCCAGTGCTCTGGTTTTATCTGGAATGAGGTTATAGGCTCCATTGGAAATCACGCAATCGAAGCTCTCACTCCCAAAAGACAAATTTTCTCCGGAACCCAACTCAAAACTCACATTCTTAAGTAGTGTAATTTGAAGATTTTGTTTTGCCCGTTGCATCATCTCAGGCACGAAATCTATGCCGATAGCTTTTCCTTGATGGCCAACCATTATGGCGGCGATGATCGTATCGACACCAGCACCGCAACCAATATCCAGCACTGACTCGCCCGGTTTGATTCGATCCAAAGCAAACGGTTGTCCCACGCCGCAGTAGGAAGCTAATACTTCATACGGTAGGATTCTTAAAATACTCTGGTCATAGCCCAAGGCCTCAAGGCCCGCTTTCCCGGTGGGAAAGCGAAAGTGGCCTTCATGGCTTTGGGTGGCTTTCGCGTACCTCTGCCGGATGCCCTCTTCTATCTTTTTCCTATCTTCATCAGTGAATCCGCTTTTCATTACCTACCCCCATTGAGAAGACATTTTTGTCCAGTTCTCACTAATCTTAATCCTCAGGATTAGGCTAAAATAGATATTATCTAATATTATTGTCAAAATCGAATCGGAAATTAAGATAGCTCATATAAAGCTGAACTATACCGGTTGAGGCACGGCGTGGGTAACGCCTTCTTTCTTTCTGGACTAATTAAGACTGGCGCGGGCACCCCTTTGCTGTCCGAAGTCGCATTTGAGTCGGAGACGGAACCGGTTTTGCTTTAATCACCCTAATCATTGAGCTATTAAGTAAATGGTAACTGAAGAGGAAGACGTAATGTTCGAAAAATTTGGTAGATTTTCTGCCCTTCCCATGGAGCATCTTGCTCGGCTTGAGGCGATTTCACGGGAGATTTCCGTCAGGAAAGGGTCAATGCTTTTCTCTCCAGGGGATCGCTCTCAAGGATTTTATGCAGTTTCAAAGGGTGCTGTTCGCTTGTACAGGGTCTCTCCCAAGGGAAAAGAGATCACGCTCGAAATCGCCGATGCCGGCAGCACCTTTGCCGAAGCAAGCATATTTTCCGAAATTTACCATTGCTATGCGGAAGCACTAAGCCACAGCACCATCCACCTCATAGGCAAAGCAGCCTTTTTGGAGATGATTCAAGGGGACATCCTGTTTGCCGTTACATGGATACGTATTCTCTCCCTTGAGGTCATTCACCATCGGCAGCGCATTGAAGAGCTTTCACTGAAATCCCCCAGAGCCAGAATTGTGAGCTATTTGCTGCTCCTTGCCGAAATGCAGAGTTGTACTCCCGTTACTCTGCCCGTGCATCGTAAATCAATCGCAACGCTTCTTGGCATGACGCACGAAACATTCTACCGAACGGCAAGGGAACTGGAACTGGAAGGGCTGGTCCGCTTTGATGGGCAGAGGATAGAAATTATCAACCGTCCTTTGCTTGAAGAACTGGTGGATTGAATCGAATGTTTTCCAGACAATTCTCACAAGTTTACTTCATATGATCCAAATCATACCAAATCTTGGCAACCACAATATAATCTAACCAACTTGGCAATCCTTCCAACATCGGTCCCAATTTTATGGCATGCCAAATCTTTGTCAAAAAGAGACCGCAGGTGTGGAAGTATGTCTTCCGAATGCTTTTCCGTTGAAGCGGGCCACAAGGGAAGACAAGGCGCCAGTTGCCGTCACGAGGAGCGGACATGAGAAGTGAGGACCTTTTGAGAAAACTCCGGGACGTCGCTGCCAGAGGGGGCATTCTCATCTTTTTTATTATGGCCTTTGAAGTGATGATCATGATCAGTCCGTTTGCCTTTTTCTTCTACTCGGTTTTTAACCCCATACTGCATTGGCTCCAAGATTACAGCGCAACCAGGTGGCTCACCAGCTTCTTTCTGCCGCACATGATCCTGCCCCCAACCATGTTTTTGAGGGCAGTTCGGGTTCTGGGGTCCGTCCTTTTCGTCGTCGGCGCCCTGACTTTTTTCGTATGCGCTTTCCAGGTTTACTTCGGAAAGATATTCAAGTGGGGAGTGGCGAGCAAGGGTCTCTACTGCCTCATCCGGCATCCGCAGTACCTTGCCCTTGGGCTGTGGGGAACCGGGATGAGCATTCTCGGGCCGAGGTTCCTGGTGCTGGTCTCTCTCTGCCTTATGTTTATTCTCTACTACTTCCTTGCCAAGGATGAAGAGCGAAGGATGCTCGGCCAATTCGGGGAGGGCTACGGCGAGTACATGACTCGCACCGGAATGTTCCTCCCAAGGCAAATCGAAAACTTTATATTGATCCCTTTTAGATCGTTGCAGCACAATGCCCTGCGATATGTTTCCATATGTTTTTCCATAATCGTTATCGTCATCGGGTCAGGCTTTCTCCTCCGATTCATCACCCTCCAGTCCATTGGATTAAGCACAGCGGAAAACATCACCATTTTGCCTATTCTTCCGGAAGATACCTACATTGGCAAACGGGTGCTTGGAGAGATTACCGCCGAAAGCGGCGCAAAGCGGTTGGAGTTCATAGACTCTCGAAAGGATTATCTAGCTTATCTGATGCCAGGCGACTATGTCATGCAGGGAATGATAGCCGATACCGGCGGTGAATTCCATTTGCACAGGGGACATAACACTTTCGCTCTGATAACGGATTGGGTCTTACACCCGTTTGAGCACCTGAGGCGATCTCCATCAGCACAGATGGCTAAGATGCATGGAGTCGATCCAGTTTTCGCCAGGAGGCGTCATTGCCCGATCGGGATTGATGAGCCGAAGCTAAGTTGCGATAACTGCCCATACAGGCGCATCATCTTTATTGAAATAGATCATGAGGGGAGCTACCATATCGCCAGCCAGGAGCTGCTCTCATTTGATGTTTCCAGAATTCCCGTTGGATTCATTGACATTAATACTTCGACTGGAGAGGTGGTCAGTGTGAAGATGGTTGGAAAAGGAACCGCCTGGAAGGATATTCCTACCCCTGCCATTTAGCATTTGAGGATCAGGCGTCACAATGGGTAAAATAGTTTATTCCCCGATTGGAATCATCAGATCACCGTTTAAGACGGTCGAAGGCGCCCCCATTCAGCCCGTGGGCGCCAGGGGCGCGCGAGGCGCAATCGAGCTTCGCCGGGAGTTCCTTGCCGGACTCAAGGACCTCGATGGCTTTTCCCATATCATTCTAATTTACCACTTCAACCTCTCTGAAGGCTACGCTCTTGAAGTGAAGCCTTTTCTCGATGACCGGCTTCGTGGAGTATTTGCTACAAGGGCGCCCAAACGTCCAAACCCTATTGGAATTTCGGTTGTAAAGCTGATCGGGATCGAAGGAATATTCCTTCACATCGAAGATGTGGATATTGTCGATGGAACGCCGCTTCTGGACATAAAGCCCTATGTGCCCCAATTCGATTCGATAGAAACGGAGCTGATCGGCTGGCTTTCAGGCAGGGTTCAGGCAGTGGAACAGTTCAAGGCCGACGAACGCTTCAAATGAGTTCTCGCACCCTCTGGTTCATATTGTAGTGAGTCCAAAGGATTGCAGGTCGTGTCATGTAAACGAGGCCGGGCAGTATGAAAAAAATCTCATGTCACAGGCATATGGGAATCTCATGGAGAACGGCCTGTACCGGCTGCTGATCGATTCGATAAACTCGGTACCGTCCCCAAACCGCGCAGGTCCCCGAATCGACGGCGATTTAACGAACGCCGATTCCTGTCTCTACTGCCACGGAACCAAAATTACCGTTTCCGGCGTGCAGTCCAGGGAGACGGGTCTGGGCGCCATGGAATTCCCCGTGATGTCCGGCTGGCCGAATCAGGGGGTTGGCCGAATAAATCCGGACGGAAGCAAGGGGTCATGTGCTTCCTGCCACAGCCGCCATGAGTTCTCGGTCGAGATGGCGCGCAAACCTTACACCTGCAAAGAATGCCATGCCGGACCCGATGTGCCCGCGTTCAAAGTGTACGAGACCAGCAAGCACGGCGGCATTTTTTCAGCAGTTCAAAAAGAGTGGGACTTTAAGAACACCAGATGGACAATCGGAAAAGATTTCACAGCGCCCACCTGCGCAGTCTGTCATATCAGCCTCCTCGTAAATGAAGACGGGAAGGTTATCGCAAATCGGACTCATGAGATGAAAGATCGGTTGCCCTGGCGCATTTTTGGACTTGTTTATGCGCATCCGCAACCGAAAGAGGCTGACACGAGCATCATCAGGAATGCGGATGGGCTTCCCTTACCAACCGACTTCGTGGGAAAAGGGTCCGAAAAATTCCTTCAGACAAAGGAAGAGATGGCTGCCGCACAGCAGAAAATGGAGTCCATTTGTCTTGCATGCCACTCTCAGTCATGGGTTGACGGCTACTGGGGCCGGTTTGCAAATACCATCGAATCAACAAATTCGGCTACTTTCAGTGCAACGCAGATCATGACGGTTTTCTTCAGCAATGGGCGGGGGCGGCGACTATGGAGCTTTTGCCGATGGCCGGTATCAACTAAAAAAATCGATACAGCAGATGAAAGAATGGGCCGAGAGCAAGAAAGCAGCGAAGACCAGGGTCAGACGATCTATTACGCCATAAAACATGTTTTCCGAATGGAAATGGTGGATGGGCCGCTAAGCCGGCTGTATGCAGATTCCGAAGGGGCGGCTATGCAGGCCCGGGATTGCGGGAGGTTGGCCGGTGGCGAGCTGACATCGTAAACAGTGGAACTGTTTTCCCACCATTAATAGATAGGGGGAGTCAATGCCGGGAGATCTGCAGGAAAAAGGCGCCATTGCGCAACGGGACAAGGAAACCTGGTACGCTGTAACATTGATCATTTCGTATTGGCAGACAGCATTTGGCGCAACTAACCTTCAGACTGTCCGCGCGAGGACAATACAGGTCTAATTAAACTTGCTTGGCTAATTGTCTGTTTCGCGTCGCGTTAAAACAACGAATCCACGCCTGGAGGGATGCAGCCAAGCCGGAGCGTACTGGCCGGCGGTGTTGTGTCTGGATCGATTCAGCCCGCAGCCATCAATAGTATCGACCGTACTCCCTTGTGAATTCCATCATCATTTGTACGTTTTCCGTACGGGCTTCGTCAATCAGAGCGGAACTGCTCATGATGAAGCCGCCTCCATCGCCGCAGATGTCTATCAATTTCTTACAGTATTCCTTCACATCTTCCGGCGTTGCGGTCACGAGGAGCGAATTGGGGAGGTTTCCCATAATGCAGACGGTGTCCCCCAGTTTCTTTTTGGCCTCGAAAATGTTTGTTCCCTCAAAGTGGTAGATACATTTTCCCATGGGAACATCCTTGATGATATCAAGCCGAGTGTCGTAGAGACCTTCAATGAGAAGATACGGGGTGCAGTCCGCTTCACAAAGGTCGATAATGAGCTTTTGCAGGGTAGGCCAGTAGAACTCTTTGAAATGCTTGGGCGACATGAAATTGTCCGTACCTTTGTGCAGTGGTATGAATACCCTGGGGTTGCCTTTGGTTTTTGCTCCATTAATACCGGCGGCAACAATGAAGGGTGTGATCTGCTCAACAGCGCGCTTGAGCTTGGCCGGCCTCCTGTAAAGGTCCATCATGGCGCCTCTGGCGCCGCGCAAGTTATCAGCAATCATGTCGTAGGGCGCCAGGACCGTCTGTTCCTTAATGGATGGAAATCCCAACTCTTTTAGCTCCTGAGCGAAGGACGAGAACTTCTGGACCCATTTAAGCTGTTTTTTCGAAACATCGAGAAGTGTTTCCAGGGCGCGCACGAGTTCAGGGTTTGTGAAAGCGGGAAGAACGGACGGCCACACATATCCAAGGCAGATTGTCTCCAAAGGCGGTAGTTTTGCGAGACCTCGAAGATTGCCGGCAAGGCGGGGCAGCACACTTTTCAGGAGGTACTCGCCAGGATTGCTGAAGAAATCCTCGTATTCTTCAACCTTCATGTATTCATCCTCTACGAACTGGAAGGACCGGGTTTCGGGAACGCCGTGGCCCGGCCATTTCATGGCCTTGAAATCGAGCCCGGAGAGGACTTCATCCATTGCGTAGACAGTGAAGTTGACACTGTAGGTCGCGTCCGGTTGGAAATCGAGGATTGTCTTTCGCCATGCGGCAATAGCCTTGTCCGGGTCTCGATACGCCTCTCCAGGGGTTATGCCTGTGTAGTAACAATTGAAAAACGCGAATAGTGGAACCACCGGAATGCGGTCCGGCTCCTTGAGAGCAATCGCGTCAAGAATTCGTTTTTCCCGCTCTTCGTAAAGCTGGTTCCATGTCTTATCCATATTATCTCCCATCTGAAGCGTCTCTCGACTCAAAAACGCCAGAGTTGATGATAACAGATATCTCTGACGGCTGTTATGCTCTTCGATCTGGACCTTGGACTGCAGTCATCTTGCAGTATGATCCGAGTATTTTGATTCTTCCAATGCATCTTTTTCTTTAGTGGAATCAGAATTCAATTTCAAGTGTGGGGGGAAATGGAGGCCGCTTAAATTGGACCTACAGGCATCTGGCGCAATGCCGATTGGACCTGCCTCCGGCGCTATCCGGATTTAAATGAAAAGGTGGGGCCTTCTCATCGATAATAATTGCTCATTTCGATGTTTTCGTATAGATTCGCTGAAAATTCGGCAGCGAGGTACAGCTAATGCACAGAAAAATTCGTCTTCTTGCGCTCGTTCTCATACCTTTGTTCATCTTCGCATGTCACAGGGGAGGAAAGAAGGATATCCCTGTGGAGAGCGGCATTCAAGCGCCCAAGCCGGTTGTCGTTTCGCCCTACAAAGTGAAGGTGGCCGACGTATTCAACGATACTCACGAGGTCTTTGACGTGGATATTATCGGTCTTCTGTGGAACGGGATCGACGATTCGCTTAAGAAACGGGGAATGCTCTGGACGCCGAACGCCGAGGGTGAGCCATACATGATGGAAGGCCACATCGTGTATTTTAAAAAAGGGGGGATAGTCGAGCGCTGCGTGCCACGCCTCGGCGACAGTGTGCTGACGGTGAGACTCGAACTCAGCCAGGGCGGCAGACACATAGCGACAATCGAATCGAAGCGTAAGGTTACCTTTGGTGGCGGCACATTTACTCGAAGCGCCTGGAAAAAGATATTCGAAGAGGTTTCAGAAGACGTAGTTCAGCAGGCGGTAAAAAACTTTTAGCAGGAGGGACCGGAAGCACGGAGACGGGGTGAAAGGGAATTCTGTCGCCAGGACTGAGGACTGAGGACTGAGTAAAAGATTATTCCGGGCGCCTGGGCGCCCCTGATGTCATCGTGCCCCCTGCAACTCCACCACCGGCCTCTCGGGACCCGCTTGTCTCAGTGCTCTCCTTCTATCCTGCGAACCATCTAAACACGCTAAATTCCCTGAAATTTCTTGACAGTCCCGTGAATATATTTATACTAGATCGTTTCTGTTCTCGGGAAGGTGTAGCACATGCGCGTTCGAATTGACGAAATTCCGGAATCAGGACGCATTCTCAGGTTCCACTGGGATGAGGATAGGCTGAGGCAGTTCGTTCCACCGGGCGACCCCTTTAACCTCAAGCTTCTGCGCCCGGTCAACGTCGTCCTGAACTTCAACAGGCATCCGGACCATATACGAATTACCGGAAAGATCGAAGGGTCCCTGGGGGTTACCTGCCACCGCTGTCTGGGGCGGTTCGTACTCCTTCTCAATGAACCCGTTGACATCTACCTGGTTGCCGACGCGCGGGCGCCCAAGGCTGAAGAAAAGGAACTCGTACGGGATGAGCTCGCACATGAATTCTTTGACGGCGAGGTGGTCGAAGTGGATCAGCTCGTAGCCGAGCAAATCTTTCTGGCGTTGCCGGTGAAGGTGCTTTGCAGCGATGATTGTAAGGGCTTATGCCCGGGGTGCGGGGCTAACCTCAATGAAGAAGCCTGCCGGTGCAAGGCGGGCGGCAGGCAGTCTCCTTTTGCAAAACTCAAATTAATAAAAACGGGGTTACGCGAATCCACTGAATAGTTTCCCCCTTATCGGTTTGCTGAGCCCGCTTTTGCGGGCAGATTCGAGATAGGAGTTAAAAGATGGGTGTACCAAAGAGGAAAACGTCCAAAGCCAGGCGTGACAAACGGCGGGCCAACCACGGCGTCGCCATGCCGGCCCTGGCCCGCTGCTCTCAGTGCAATGAAATGCGCCTGGCGCACCGCGCTTGCCCGAACTGCGGGTACTACAAAGGCCGCCTGGTCCTCGAACTCGAGGAAGAGTAGAACGCCTGCCGGAAACGAAAAGCTCGTTCGTGATGCGTTTGGAGGCCAATCCGGTCCTGCGACTTTTCCGGAAGCAGCGCACGCCCCTTTGCCATTTCGATGGAGGGGCACTGCACGTTGTGGCGGCTCATGGACGCTCCGAAAACCTGGCTGTCGGCAGTGCGATCCAACCTGCATCCGGGACCGCACAGGAGGGGATTTGCCGGAAATTGGCAGAGTTTGAGTTTGTTCGTAAAACCTGGGAAAATACCCGTCCGCAGTCCACAACTCACTCTTGGCTTCACCCCGCTTTTTGTGTTAAGGAGGGCAGATTCTGAATTCTCGGCGCCAGTTTCTTTGCCCTTGCGATGCCGGGTGGTTGAAGCCATGCAGCCGAAGCCGGCCGGGTTTTTGATTGGAGGTAATTAATTTGGATTATTTTTTGACTGAAGAACAGCGAATGATGCAGGGACTGGCTGCGCGGATCGCCAGGGAAAAAATCCGGCCGGTCAGGGCCGAATTGGACGCAACCGAGCAATTTCCATGGCAGATCATGAATATTCTCGCCGAGGCGGGTCTGTTCGGCGTATACATCCCTGAGGAATATGGGGGAACGGGTGGAGGAGTGTTCGACAACTGCCTCGCCATCGAAAAGCTCGGTGAGGCCTGTATCGGGATCGCCACCTCGTTTGCCGCAAGCGGCCTTGGAGCATATCCGATCCTGCTGTACGGCAGCGAGGAGATCAAACATAAATACCTGCCTCAGATCGCCAGCGGGAAAAGACTGGCGGCTTTTGGCCTTACCGAACCAGGGGCCGGGAGCGACGTTTCCGGAATTCAGACCAAGGCGACAAAAGACGGCGACCATTACATCATCAACGGGTCCAAGCAGTGGATCACCAACGGCGGCGAGGCGGAAATCTACTCGATACTCGCCATAACCGACCGATCCAAGGGCCCGCGAGGCGCAAGTTTTTTCGTGGTCGAAAAAGGAGACCCGGGATTTTCTTTCGGGAAAAAGGAAAAAAAGCTCGGCATCCGGGCATCCGCCACTCGCGAGCTCATATTCGATGATTGCCGCATTCCCAAAGACCGGATGATCGGCCGGGAGGGAATGGGTTTTATCATTGCGATGAAGACCTTCGATAAATCCCGGCCGGGCATAGGGGCGCTTGGCGTCGGCCTTGCCCAGGGGGCGCTCGATATTGCGGTCGAATATGCGCGAAAGAGGGTCCAGTTCGATAAGCCGATCATAGCCTTCCAGGCGATTCAACACAAGCTTGCGGACATGGCCATAAAGACCGAGGCGGCGCGCGCCCTTATTTACAGCGTTGCACGTTATATGGACTCCGAACCCCGCGAGGTTAGCAAAGTCGCCGCAATGGCTAAGGTATTCGCAGGCGACGTCGCCATGGAGGTGGCGACAAACGCCGTGCAGGTGCTTGGAGGTTATGGATACATGCAGGATTATCCGGTCGAGAAGATGATGCGCGACGCCAAAATTCTCCAGATTTACGAGGGCACGAACGAAATCCAGCGAAACATCATAGGCCAGGAACTGAATAAGGAATACGGCAGGTTGAAGGGCACTTTCTTCTAGACGGCCGGGGGATTTCAGATTGAGCGAGCAACGCGTTGTCGTGGTGACCGGAGCAAGCCGTGGGATAGGCCGTAGCATTGCCGTGGAGATGGCCGGTCCGCAAAGCCATATTATTGTCAATTACAACTCCAGCCCGGAGGCAGCAAAGCAGACCTCGGCCCTTGTCGAGAGCAGGGGCGGCGCATCGACCGCCATGCAGTTCAACGTGGCCGACCCAACCGCGGTCAAGGCGGCGTTCAAACAAATCATCGATGCGCACGGCCGTGTCGATGTGCTTGTAAACAACGCGGGGATTGCTAAGGACAACCTCCTCGCCTTGATGAAGACCGGCGAATGGGACGATGTTTTGGACACCAACCTCAAAGGCGCTTTCCTTTGCTCACAGGCGGTGATAAAACCCATGATGCGCCGGCATTACGGACGTATTGTCAATGTCACCTCCGTGGTGGGCGTGATCGGAAATGCCGGGCAATGTAATTATTCGGCTGCTAAGGCCGGCATTATCGGCCTTACCAGGTCCCTTGCGCGCGAGATTATCTCCAGGAACATAACCGTAAACGCGGTCGCACCGGGATTCATCGAGACTGAAATGACCCTGGCTATACCGCAAAAATCGCGCGAAGCGTTGCTCTCACAAATTCCGGCGGCAAGGTACGGCGCCCCGCAGGATGTTGCGGCAGCGGTTGCCTTTCTTGCATCCGATGCGGCAGGGTATATCACGGGACAGGTTATACATGTGAACGGCGGCATGTTCATGGGTTAGACAGGACAACACGATGGGATTAGAGAATAATCGGCGGCGTGTGGTGGTCACAGGAATGGGGCTGGTTTCACCGGTTGGTATCGGCATAGAAGAAAATTGGTCCAATCTGATTTCCGGGAAGTCAGGAATCGGGCCGATCACCCGCTTTGATTCCGCCCGATTCGCGACCCATATCGCTGGAGAGGTCAAAAACTTTCATCCGGAGGAGTTCATCAACAAAAAAGAACTTCGGAAAATGGACCCCTTTCTCCAGTTTGCGCTAGTAGCCGCCCACTATGCGATGGAAGACGCCAAACTCAAGATAGAACCCGAGATCGCGTCTCGAGTTGGTGTGGTAATGGGCTGCGGCCTCGGCGGCCTGCTCACGATCGAGGAATCCCACAAACTGATCCTGGAGTCCGGTCCAAAGAAGGTGAGCCCTTTTTTCATTCCGATGATCATCAGCAATATGGCCCCCGGCCTTATCTCGATCTACCACGGCGCAAAAGGTCCCAACCTTTCTTTACAGACTGCATGCGCCGCTGGAACTCATGCTATAGGTCAGGCTTATCATCTCATTCGGGAAGGATCTTCCGAAGTGATGATCACCGGGGGCGTCGAGTCTACCGTGACCACCCTCGCAGTAGCCGGCTTTAACGCAATGCGTGCGCTTTCGACGCGCAACGACGACCCGGAGCACGCTTCCAGGCCTTTTGACAAGGAACGGGACGGATTCATATTAAGTGAAGGCTCAGGCATACTGATCCTGGAAGATCTCGCTTTCGCCCGCGCCCGCGCCGCCCGGATCTATGCCGAAATAATCGGGTTCGGCGTTTCGGGAGACGCCTACCATATGGCCGCTCCGGCACCCGACGGCGAGGGGGCCGCCCGATGCATGCAGATGGCTCTCCAGGACGCAGGGATAAAACCCTCCGAGGTGCAGTACATCAACGCCCACGGCACATCCACCGACCTCAACGACAAATATGAAACACAGGCGATAAAGACTGTTTTCGGCGATCACGCTTACAAAATGGCGATCAGTTCAACAAAGTCGATGACGGGACACCTGCTCGGCGCGGCGGGAGGCGTCGAAGCCGCCTACACTACCCTCACCCTATATAACCAGTTGATGCCGCCAACCATGAATTATGAATTCCCGGACCCGGACTGCGATCTCGACTACGTTCCCAATGTGGCTCGCAAGGCAAAAATCGAGGTGGCGCTCTCCAACTCATTTGGCTTTGGGGGAACCAACGGGACTCTTGTCTTCAAGAGATGGACCGGGGATTAGGGGCAGTGCAGAACAATCCCGGAAAATCCTGTCTGCCGCTATTTCGCGTCAGATAAGCGGCTCAAAATCAATCCCGTTCTTTCAATAAAGGGCGGCCGTCTCCCCGTTACATAAAAGCGCTTGTTACTTTATGCACTTGAATTACCTCCAGAAATTTATCTTGACAAAATATCAGCGCCTATGCCATACGAGAATCAGTTCTTATCAAATGGTGAGATTTCAGCCCTTTGGCGGATAGTTTCATCAGGAAATCGAGAAACATAAGAGATCAAGCAAATTCATCTTTCATTGGACAGCCTCTTGCGTCATAGTTTTGATTACATGTCGCCGTTATGGCGCCGGCGGTTATCCTGACAGGCAGAAGGAGGTGATTGAAGGAGCATAACAAGCTGAGAACTGAATAAGCAGATTCATATTGCAAATTTTTCTTCATTAACGCGGTATTTTTCATTGCCCGAGTTGTTATACTGTCCAATTTCAGCCTCGCTCACAGGCCTTTTGTCCGTCCGGTCTTAAACTCCTGTTTTCGTTCCACAGGCGGATGGACGGAGTTCTGTTTCCCAGTGTACGCACACATTATTTCACTCTGAACACCTCATTTTCTCTCTTCAGCCTTATTTCTTTTTCATAGGTGGGCCTCACTCACATCAGCTTCGATCCGGCCAGACTCTAGGCGGGTTTTCTCTTTAGACCCATATTTCCATCAAAGCAGTTTTTTGCGTGACGTGAAAGGAGAAATGTAATATGGCGGCTCCACTGGAAAAAGTGCCCGGAAAAGCGTGGGTTGTTACTTTCGCAGGCACTGCGATCAATTTGTGCCTGGGAATTCTGTACGCCTGGAGCGTATGGGGCGCCAAACTGACGGTCCCCAAGCTGCCGGACGGTAAATTCAACGAGGCGCTGCTCGGCTCGGCCTTGCCCGGACTCGATTCCGCCTGGACGTACCTGAGCAACGCTCAGGTTGCGACCCCCTTCTCGTTGTGTGTAGTCATCTTCGCTCTTTTGATGATCCCAGGCGGAAGGATCCAGGACAAATACGGCCCCAAAGTCGGAGCTACCCTCGGTGGGCTCTTCCTTGCCGTTGGGTGCATCGTCGCCGGTCTCATGAAGAGCTACACCGGACTGATCATTGGCTTCGGGATAATGGGCGGGATCGGCATGGGCATCGGTTACGCCGCTCCCACCCCCGCCGCGTTGAAATGGTTTGGTCCCCATAAACGTGGCCTCATCGCGGGCCTTGTCGTTGGCGGCTACGGCGGCGCAGCGCTCTACATCGCGCCGCTGGCCAGATGGCTGATTGCCGATTATGGCCTCAGCGGCAGCTTCATTATACTTGGCGTCGTTTTCGCCATAGTCGTCATAATCGCCGGACAACTCCTTTCGTGGCCTCCGGCCGGATACGTTCCCCCTGCCGCCCAGGTGCCCAAAGCAGGCGCTCCGGGCAAAGGCGCCATGACGGCGTGGGACTGGTCGGCATCCGAGATGGTCAAGACCTGGCAGTTCTACGCGCTGGTCCTCATGTTCATTGGCACGACCCAGTCCGGTCTGCTGATCATCGCCTTCGCAGCCCCTCTGGCCGCTCCACTGCTCGGGGCGCTGGCCTGGACCCTTGTTTCCTTTGGCGGGGCGGTTAACGCGGGCGGCCGGATCGGGACCGGTTTGTACTCCGACAAAATCGGCAGGACGAACGCCTATACGCTCAACTGCCTGATTTCCGCTCTGTGCCTCTTCGCAATGCCTGCCATTATTGGCTTCAAAAGCGTTTTCCTGCTCTTCCTGGCTGTCGGCATAGCCTACTGGCAGTATGGCGGAGGCTTGGCGCTCTTGCCGTCTTTTACAGTGGATTTCTTCGGGCCCAAGAACATGGGCTTCAACTATGGCCTGGTGTTCATCGGATGGGGTCTTGGCTTCTTCATGGCCAGACTTGGCGGAACCATCAGGGACATAACCGGAAGCCTCAACTGGGCCTTCTATATGTCCGGCATCGTTCTGATTATTGCGGTAATCCTGGCCCGCGCCACCAAACGCCCGTCCGCTGAACAGCTACGGACTGCTGCGGCTGCCGCGAAGTAATACGAAGTTGCGTTCAAGCGAGCACCAAAAAAAGCTGAAAAGCCCGGGGGTTGAGGAGACATTTGCCCCCCGAACCCTCACTATGATCGGGTT
>PLSV01000316.1:7038-13482 GCA_003165235.1 Syntrophobacteraceae bacterium | reverse complement strand
TTCGTCAGCGCCAGTTGCCCGTCAATGTAAGACTGCGGCAGCGGACCGTCCCACTTGTCGAGATTGCCCATGCGGTTCCACGGCAGATGCGCCGGGCCGGTAAAAAAGTCGCGGCGAATTTCCTCGTCGGTCAGCCCATACGAGCGCCAGACCTTCTGCCAGATCGCCTCCGTTCCGCCCTGGGCCAATGGCAGGTTGATTCCGTTCAGCGCCATCCAGTCAACGAACCGCTCCCAGTCACGCCATTGCCACCACGGAAATGAATAACCGAAGGTGCAGTAATTGAGAAAAAATCTTTTTTGCAGCTTGGTCGTCCGCCGGGTCTTTTCCCCCGGCAGCGGCAGGCGTTTGGGAACGCGGACCGCGTCGTCCGCGTACCACGATACCGAAACGCGAGCGTTATGCTTCAGATACCAGTTGAAGGCGACGGCCCGCGAGAGCGGGCTATCGCCGCGCAAAACAATTTTGCCGTCGCGCGCATCCACCTCAAAAACATTCTCGCCGGTCGGCGCCGCGATTGTCTCAACCACGAAATCCTGCGCGTGGCCCGGCGCGATGCGTTCAATGAGCGATCCAACCGGCGAATCGGCATCAACCGCGCGCGCCTGCGCGGCTTGGAAAAACAGCGCGGCAAAAAGTCCCTTTGAAATAATATATCTTAGTTTCATGGAATGGTTGCCCCGGCTGCGAAGCGCCATGCGCGGGTCCGCGTCAAACGCTTTATCCGCTTGGCGTCGAGGTCGGCGTTGGCATGTAATACCAGTCGATGCTGCCGTTGATGCCGTTGGACATGATTCTCCACGGGGTCAGGGAGACGTGTCCGTCAGCCCAGCAATAGTTGCCGCCGCGGCCGTGGCGTACGTAGGAATAGGGGCCGCCGGTGCTGTTGTCCGGAGTTTGGCTGGGCGGGTAGAGATAGCCGTAGTTATAGAACTGGAGGCCCGCGGCCGGGTCCAGGGCGTCACCATTCATGCAGCAGGTCACCGGCTTGGTGACGGTGGCGAGTTTCACGTGCGGATCGTTGTAAATGTCATAACACAGAAAGTCGAAATTGTGTCCGTAGCCGCCGTAGGCCAGGTAGCCGGGGATGGACTTCAGGATGACGTCTTGCAGGTTGGCCGCGGGACAGGCCACGACGGTGCTCTGGGAGGACATGGAACCTGTTTGGGTGGTATCCCAGTTCGTGTTTTTGTTATTTATGTAAGGCGAGATTTCCACAAACCAGCCCAAGGGCGCTTCACCAGCGCTGTAAGGGATGGCGGAGCCGGGCAGGTAATCCGAGTTGTCCTGCGAGTACATGATGTAACACGCGGCGATCTCTTTCTCGTTGCTCTGGCACTTGGCGGTTTGGCTCTGGGCTTTGGCCCTGGCCAGCGCCGGCAACAGCAAGGCCGCCAGGATCGCGATGATCGCAATCACCACCAGCAATTCGATGAGAGTGAACGCGACGCGCGATGCCGGAGCTTTGGTCTCATTTATCATTTTTCACCGCCTTCACAACTTTTTGCGCCGCGTCGGCCATGGTCTCGCCGGGGATGATGGACACGCCGGATTCGGCCAGCGTCTTCCTGCCGGCCACGACGTTGTTGCCTTCCAACCGAACCACCAATGGCAGTTGCAATCCGGTTTCCCTGACCGCCGCCACGATGCCCGCGGCAATGACGTTGCAATCCATGATGCCTCCAAAAATATTCACCAGAATGCCCTTCACGCGCGGATCACTCAAAATAATCTTAAACGCCGCCGTCACCTGCTCCTTGCTCGCGCCGCCGCCGACATCCAGGAAATTCGCCGGGCTGCCGCCGTAATGCTGGATAATGTCCATCGTCGCCATGNNGCCGTCGAGCTTGATGTAATTGAGGTTGAATTTGCCGGCTTCGATCTCCAGGGGCGCTTCTTCGGACAAATCGCGCATCGCCTGGATATTCGGATGGCGGTAGAGCGCGCTGTCATCCAGGCTCATCTTGGCGTCGATCGCCAGCAGGCTTTCCTTGCCCTCTTGGCCGGCCACCACGCAGAGCGGATTAATCTCGACCAGACTCGCGTCGCATTCCCACCAAGTCTTGTAAAGACCGGCAAACATCTTCGCCCCGGCGGCGATGAGGCCGCCCTTGAGGCCGAGCGCGGCGGCCAATTTGCGGCCCTGGAAAGGCATCAGGCCGAGAGCGGGATGGATGCTTTCGCGCATGATTTTTTCCGGGTGCTCCGCCGCGACTTGTTCAATGTCCATGCCCCCCTCGGTACTGGCCATGACGATGGGCCGGGCGGCGGCGCGGTCCAGCAGCACGGCGCAATAAAATTCCCTTTTGATCGTGGGCGCGCCGGCGACCAGGAGTTTGCTCACCAGGCGGCCTTCCGGCCCGGTTTGTTTTGTGACCAGCACGTTGCCCAGCATGGCCCCGGCCTTTTCAAAAACCTCCCCGCCGGACCGGCAGAGCTTGACGCCGCTCTGGAATCCGTTCTTGAAAGTGCCCTTGCCGCGCCCGCCGGCGTGGATTTGGGCCTTTACCACAACCGGGAAAGTCCCCAGTTCAGCCCCGATCTGCTCGGCTTCCTCAACGCTGAAGGCCGCCTTCCCTCGAGGGATAGGGACCCCAAACTTTTGGAACAGTTCTTTGGCTTGATACTCATGAATTTTCATTTTTCTCCTCACTGTACCGGAAAGACTTCATGATGTGCGGATCGCGTCTCACCAACGGGAGCCCTGGCAGGGTGATGAAAAAGGGTTCATTGGTGGGAGAAATGCATGAAAATTACTAATGGTTTCGTCATTCCGGAGGCAGCAGGAATCCAGGCTTTTTCCCAACGAATTGACATCAAAACAAAAGACACTGGACCCAGGCTTTCGCCGGGGTGACGTCTACAGGGTGTTTGCCCTGATGGGGGAATTCGAATCCTTTTTCATCACCCTGCCAGTCCAAGCTCCGCCGAGAATCTGTCTATTCCTAAATGACAGCTCTCACAATGTCAAACATTTGTTTATCGGTTCAGTGCCTGAATTGCTGCTTGCAACGAAGCTTTGGCCCGGCATATAACAGTCCTCATGAAGTCCATGATGGAAATGGCCATGTTCAGTGTGATAAACTCTAACCTGAACCGGAATGAATTGCTTGAAAGGAAACCGGCCGCAGATGGAATACGAACCGGTAATAGGACTCGAAATCCACGCTCAGCTCCAGACCGCGAGCAAGATTTTCTGCGGGTGCTCCGCAAAATTCGGCGCCAGCCCCAACACCCACACCTGTCCGGTGTGCCTTGGGATGCCTGGGGTGCTTCCCGTGCTCAACCGCGCAGTCGTCGAATACACGATCAGAATGGCGTTGGCCACTCACTGCTCAATTGCGCCGCTCGCTCGGTTTGCCCGGAAAAACTACTTCTATCCTGACCTTCCCAAAGGATACCAGATTTCACAGTACGAGCTTCCCCTTGCCCGCGATGGCTGGGTGGAAATCGAGAGCTCCCGCGGTCCAAAGCGGATCAGGATACATCGAATACACATTGAGGAAGATGCCGGCAAGCTCACTCATGACGAATCCCATTTGCTCAGCTATGTCGATTTCAACAGAACGGGCGTGCCCCTTATCGAGATCGTGAGTGAACCTGATATAGCTACCCCTGAAGACGCGGCGGCCTACCTTAAGACCCTTCGCGAGATTCTGCGCTACCTCGAGATTTGCGACGGCAACATGGAGGAAGGCAGCATGAGGTGCGACGCAAATATCTCGCTTCGGCCCGCCGGAACGAGCGGCCTTGGGACTAAGGTCGAACTCAAGAACATGAACTCGTTCAAAAACGTGCAGAAAGCACTGGAATTCGAGGTCCGAAGGCAGAAAGTCATGATCGAGCGCGGGGAACTGCTCGTTCAGGAAACCAGGCTCTGGGATGCCGGGCGTTATGTGACCCTCAGTATGCGCGGCAAGGAAGAGGCTCATGACTATCGTTATTTTCCGGACCCGGACCTGGTTCCGGTTGTGGTGAACGAGGATTGGGTCCAGGAGGTTCGCAGCAGCCTGCCCGAGCTCCCCGAGGCGAAGCGGGAGCGGTTCATCAAAGACTACGCACTGCCGCCCTATGACGCGAAGGTGCTCACATCATCGAAGTCCCTTGCAAACTACTTTGAAGCGGCTCTCCAAAAATTTAGACATCCAAAAGCGCTTAGCAATTGGATAATGTCCGAGGTTCTGCGCGAGCTTAACCGTGATAACCGGGAAATCGAAGATTGCCCGGTATCTCCGGAGAACCTGGCAGAGCTTTTGGACCTGCTCGATTCCGGGGCGATCAGCGGCAAAATCGCCAAGGGAGTTTTCGAGCAGATGTTCGCAAGCGGCAAGTCCGCCCGGCATATCGTGGATGAAAAAGGGCTGGGACAGGTAAGCGATGAATCGCAAATCGAGTCCGCAATCGATCAGGTGCTCTCAGAAAACCCAAAGGAAGTCGAGCAGTTCCGTGCTGGGAAGGACAAACTCTTCGGCTTCTTCGTCGGTCAGGTCATGAGGAAGACAAAAGGGAAGGCGAATCCACAGCTCGCCAATGAAATTCTCAGGAAAAAACTTATGAGCTGAGGTATTATTCGACGAGCGAAGGCCAAGAGGGCTGCGAGGCCGTTATAGCGTTGAGAAGTTCTTCGCAGCGTCCAGGCCTCCCGCGAACGCCCGGCGCGCCAGTTAGACTTGTCGCACGGTCGGCCTGCCCGCTACGCGCTCGCACTATTCAGGTGGTTATTTTTTTCGTTAGGGTGCGCTATAAGTCTATCGAGGTTGTTTGCCTTGCCTGTTTTATTTGCACGCAGAATAGTTCTTCAGGAGAATTTAATGCCCGAGCAATGGTTACCGCCAATCCACTGGGATGGTGACGCCGTGGCGATACTCGATCAGAGGATATTGCCGCACCAGGAAAAGTTTCTTCGCTGCACCACCCCTGAACAGGTGATAAGCGCGATAAAGACAATGGCCATTAGGGGAGCTCCCGCTCTGGGTGTTGCCGGAGGGCTTGCCCTGGCCCTTGGGGCCAGGTCTATCCAGACCTCCGATCCAAAAGAATTCAGGCGAAAATTCTCCAGGATTTGCCATAAAGTGAGAGAAGCCCGCCCGACCGGGGCAAACCTGAGCTGGGCGGTCAAAAGATTGTATTCCGTTGTGGTGGAAAACCCCAAAGCGGCCATTTTCGAACTTCAGGAACTCATTTTGCAAGAGGCCAAGGCCATTCTGACCGAGGACGTTGTCTCAAACCGGCAGATCGGAAGATGGGGACGCGAAGTTGTGCCCAAGGGGGCGAGAATTCTCACTTATTGCAATGCCGGCGCGCTTGCGACCGCAGATTACGGAACCGCCGTGGGGGTAATCCGGGCGGCTTTCGAGACAGACCCCACGATCAGCGTCGTTTCCTGCGAAACCAGGCCGCTTCTCCAGGGCGCCAGGCTCACCGCTTTTGAGCTCATACGGGCGGGTATCCCAGTTACTCTCATTACTGACAATGCTGTCGGAAGCCTGATTAGCCAGGGCAGGATAGATCTTGCAGTGGTGGGCGCGGACAGGATCGCCGCCAACGGGGATACTGCAAACAAGATCGGCACCTACATGGTTGCGGTGCTCGCCAGGACCCACGATGTCCCCTTCTACGTCGCAGCGCCCCGTTCCACCATAGATCCGGGGCTGCCTGACGGAAGCGGAATCCCCATCGAGCACAGGGACCCCAAGGAAGTCACTCACCTGTTCGGAAAACGCATAGCCCCTGACGGCGTCGGCGCCCTCAACCCTGCATTCGACGTCACACCAAACAAGTATATTTCCGGGATAATCACCGAAGTGGGGGTGTTGAGAAAGCCCTTTTCAAGAACGATACGCAAGGCTTTGCAGACCTGATCTGCAACGGTTCACCGCACCCCTTCACGTTACCCTGGGACATTGCAGGAGCGCCACGATCTTTCAGCCATCTATTCCAATTGGTCCAACACTTCTCTGACCCTTGCGGCAAGCTCATCGCTTCCGAAAGGTTTCTGGATGAAATTTACTCCTGCGTCCAGAATGCCGCGATGTGCTATCAGGTCGGCGGTATAGCCCGACATATAAAGGCGCTTGAGGTTAGGGCGGATGGCGCAAAGCCGTTCGGCCAGCTCTCGGCCGTTCATCCCCGGCATCACCACGTCGGTGATAAGCAGGTGAATATCTCCCGGATGATCTTCGACAAGATTGATGGCCTGTTCCGGCGCCGACGCTGCAATGACAGTGTAGCCCAGATTTTCGAGAATCACCCTGCTGAGGTTCAGGATCGCTTCATCGTCCTCGACCAGCAGGATAGTTTCCGTACCTGTGGGGTGCTTGCCGGCTGCATCCTCAGAGGGGGCCTGGGCGGTGTCAACCTCGAACCGAGGCAGGTAGATTTTAAACGTGGTCCCTTTCCCCGGCTCGCTGGCGACATAGACAAAACCGTCGTTTTGTTTGACGA
>PLSV01000316.1:0-7017 GCA_003165235.1 Syntrophobacteraceae bacterium | reverse complement strand
CTCCTGGAATGAATTCGGGGGTCTCGGCCCTGATGGAATCGTCGATCACAACGTTTTCGGTCCTCATGGTGATCGCGCCTACTCCGGAAATGGCGTCGCGGGAATTGACCGCGAGATTGGCCAGAATCTGGTCCACCTGGGAGGGATCCATTTTGACCTTCCAGAGATCGAGTTCCGGCGCCCATAACAGGTCGATATCCTCGCCGATAAGCCGCCTCAACATCTTGAGCATGCTCGAGATCGTGTCGTTCAAATCCAGTATCTTCGGCACGGCGATCTGTTTACGGGCAAAGGCAAGCAGTTGCCGGGTAAGCTCCGCTGAACGCAGGCCCGCTTTGAGGATCTCATGGAGGTTGCGCCGGAGTTTGTCCGTAGGAACGTCCTGTTGCAGGGCCATTTCCGCCCGGCCGATGATCACGCCGAGCATGTTGTTGAAGTCGTGCGCCACGCCGCCGGCCAGCCGCCCTATTGACTCCATTTTCTGGGCCTGGAGCAGTTGGTCTTGAAGTCGCGCCTTTTCTTCTTCGGCCCTTTTGCGGTCGGTGATGTCCTCAATGGTGGCCATAGTGCGAACGGGTTGACCGTTAAGATCGCGGATGAGGGTCATGTTCACGTTTACCCATACCGTTGTGCCATCTTTACGGATGTACCGGTTCTCCAGCCGATAATCGTTCGACTTGCCGCTTATAACGTTCTGAAAGGTTTCCGACTCACGCTCAAGATCTTCCGGGTGTGTGATTTCGGTGACACCCTTAGACAACATTTCATCGAGCGAGTAACCTGTGATTTCACACATTTTCCGGTTAACGCGAAGCCATCGCCGAGTTCTAGGATCACTTTGGGTCATGCCGATGGAAACCGTCTCGAACATGACCTTAAACTGTTCTTCACTATCCCGGCGCGCCTCCTCAGCAAGCTTGCGCTCGGTAACGTCGCGCACATGTTCCACTACCAGATCGAAATCGCCCGAGGGGTCGATCACGGGATAGGTGCTCACTTCAGTTATTCTATGAGTGAAGGGATTCGTTATATCCATTCTAACCGCGCCACCCGTGCGAAAAACCTCCATTGTCGGGCAGGGCTCGCATGGTTTGTCGCGGCGCATGTAGCAAGCATAACAATGAGGAAAGCTTCTTCTTTCTTCCTGGGTGATGTGGTCCCGCCCCTGCCAATTGCTCAAGACCACCCGCAGCTTTCTGTCATGAACCGTAACCAAATCCTGGATGGCGTTTAACGTGTTCTGCAGCAACAATTTAGCTTGATTCAGCCCATCCTCAGCCAGCTTGCGCTCGGTTATGTCCTGAAGCGTACCGTGGAGCCCTATGACCCGTTGAGTGCTGTCATATTTCCTTCCGCCAAAAGCATTTACCCATCGAACGGAGCCGTCCGGACGTATGAGTTTCAGTTCAAGTTGATGGGGTTCGCCGCTTATCAGCGCCCTCTCGACTGCACTGCTGAGAAGAGTCCAACTTTCAGGAGCAAAAATATGCGACTGCTCCTCGTAGGAAGGAGCAGGTAGTCGTGTGTCCCGTCCTGCGATGTCGTAGAGCTCTTCTGACCATTGCACTGTGTCAGTCTCAGCGGTCCAGTCCCAAATCCCAATTCCCGCAATACGATGCGCCTCTTTGAGCTTTGCCTGGCTCTCCTGCAGCGCCTCTTCCGCCCGTTTGCGCTCGGTGATGTCGCGAATTGATTCGATGGCGCCAACAATATTTCCAATTGAATCGCGCAAGACGCTCGCTGTACCGTAAAGGTATGTCTTGCCGGCCCTGAGCGCAGGCATATATGCTTCACCCGCAATTTCAGCGGCGCTTCTTGCTATGTTGACGTATTTCGACCATATCTCTTCCTGGGGGTTGCGGACGAGGTCTATGAGAATGGGTCTTCGCTCCCCGTAAAAGGGGAGAGCATACTCATAATTGCACTTTCCGAGCATGTCCGAGGCCTTAACCCCTGTCATCTCCTCTATGGCTTTGTTCCACGCTATGACTTCCCCTTCGTTATTGATCACAAAGGTGGCGTCGGGAAGGAAGTCGATAATATTTGCGAGCTGTTGCTTGGATTCTTTGAGCGCTTCCTCGATCCGCTTGCGTTCCAGTTCCTGTTTATCTCGCTGCAACCTGGTGTTGAGGATTGGCGAGATATTGCCGGCAATGCGTTCCAGAGCGGTCTCGTCTTCCGGGTAGAAACCCCCGTCTTTGTTGGCTAACGAAACAAGCCCTATGGTTTTGTCCGCAAAGACAACCGGCACAGTCAAGAAATTATAAATGGGCAAATGCCCCTCTGGAGTTTGGAACGGTCCATCGGAAGAAAAGGGCTTCTTCTCTTCAATCGACTTGCCCCAAAGGCTGTCTCCCCATAGATGCGGAGGAAACACAATCGACTTTCCCTCGACCTGGCAGTCACTCCATATCTCCTTAGTCATGCTTGGAATGATCAGATCACCGCTGTCTCCTATGTACCCAAAGACGCCGTATCCACATTTCAGTGTCTTGAGAATGACAGCCAGCACCTCCTCATATATCTTTTCATCGGGAATCGTCAAAAAGACATTGGCGATTTGGTTCAGTATCGCCTTTTCCCGTTCGGATTTTTGCAGCGCCTCTTCCGCCCGCTTGCGTTCGTTGATGTCCCGGGCTTCGGGAATTAGAAAAACAATGCTGCCGGCTTCATCCATGACCGGTTTAAGAGAAAAGTCCATGCAGTGGAGACTGCCATCGGTTGAAGGATAGGCCGCCTCGAAGCGCACGAACTCTCCTGCAGCAGCCTTCTTTAGAGCCGCACGCAAAATTTCCTGCAATTCCGTGGAATGTTTCCACCACGGAGTTTCCCAAAACAGCTTGCCTATGACGTCCGATTCTTGAACTCCGATGGCTTGCAAGGCGGTTCTATTTGCCTCTATGAGCCTGCCGTCAATGGTGAGTAACCCCATGAACTGGAAAGTCTGGTCAAAGATCGCACGGAACTTCCTCTCTCCTTCTTTCAGGGCCTCATCAGCCTGCCTGCGTTCCTCCACCTCTTTCCTAAGTTCCGCATTGACTTTGAGAAGTTCGGCGGTACGCTCCCCTACCCGCCTTTCCAGATCGAGATTGGCTTCCTTCAGAGATTCTTCAGCCTGCATTTGAGCCTTACGCAGCCTTAGCACCCCTATGCCATAAGAAAGATTGCTGGATAGTTTCACGAGGAATTCCACTTCTTCGGAATCGAAAGCATCCGTTTCCGAAGAATATATGCTAAGTGCTCCCAGCCTTCGTCCATCGAGAAATAGAGGGAGACCTATGGCTGAAGCATAGCCTCGTTTTGAAGCCTCTACTCTCCAGGGTTCAAACTCCACTTGATTGCCAACGGAACGAATGATGCCTGGCAGGCCTGTGCGGATGCAGGCGCCCGTAGGGCCTCTTCCCCTCTCGGCATCTCGCCAGCTGACATTGACCGTCTCAAGATACTTTTTCTCATAGCCGTGCTGAGCAACAGGCGTGACAGTCCGGTCCCGGTCATCTTTGGCATATCCCACCCACGCCATCATGTAGCCGCCCACATCCACCACGATGCGGCAGATCGCGCGCAGCAGCTCCAACTCATCTTCGATGTGGATCACTGCATGATTACACTCGCTCAGCGCCTGGATCACTCTCTTGGCCTTAACCAGCTCCACTCTCTTCCGCTGCCGTTCCATCGCATGCCGGATGGCGCGCTCGAGAAGGGCAGCTTTTAGCTCGCCCTTAGTAAGCCAGTCGGCTGCTCCTTTACTCATGGCCTCAAGATCCAGATCGTAGCCTTCCTGGCCGGTGAGAAAAACAATCGGAGTCATGGCGCCGCGGTTTACGGCCTCTTGCATGAGTTCAAGTCCATTTCGCTCCTTAAGCCGGTAGTCCAGCAGGCATACATCGAACTCACTGGAAAGGATTGCATCCAGCGCAGTTCCGTAGTCCGAAACCCACTTGAGGGTACATTCTATGGAAGAGAGATCTGAGAGCAGGTCCCTGACGACTATGTAGTCGTCCTCATCATCATCGACGAGAAGAACCCTTATGGGATGGTTCTGCATATTCATCCAGGCTCCAGGAAAATCAGGGGTGTGCGTCTGAGCGCATAGGTTATCAATTTCATAAACAATACCATCGGGCTCCTCTTGATGCCGATGTTGAAAGACGAGTGAAATATCAGTTGTGCAAAATAACCTTTTTCGTGCCGCAGTCAAACCCCAAAACCCGAACCTCCGGCTACGAATAATCGTACCGGTTCGCCACATGGCTCCCGGCTGGAGCCGGGAAGAGGATCTTCCGCCTAAAGAAGGTGAGTGGAATGACCGGATTATGAACACATTACTATGGGACATGGTCCGGACAGAAAAAGGGTCTTCCGGCAAACGCGTCCGCAACCAAAAGACTGAAGGCGATTCGCCGCCGAGGGCCTGTCATAGACAGGTCGTGGAGAGATCGCCGGGAAGAAGCAGTACGAAACGGCGGCTTAGCCCGATATCCCTGCCAAAATTTCAAGAAACTGTACGTTAGCAGTACAGTGAAAAACCTTGTGAGACACGATTCTGAGGGAACGTAGGAAAATTTCGTCATGTTAAATGGAATGATCGGTTTGGCAATGAGTCTAGAAGTTCTCATATGGTTTGCCTTAAGATACATTCTATTAAATATAATCAGGCATGTCCATCTACTAAAGTATCAGCTAAGTTATAGATATCCCTTGATTTAGATTGTTCGATGGTGAGCCTGTTGAGCTTATAACACTGGGTCATAAAAAGTATTTCCGAAATCGCCAGCCTTTTCATTAAATAATCAATTACACACTTTTTAGCCCCGGCCAACTCCTCTGTTTCAAGAGCATCATGAATCTTAAGGATCATTGGGCGTATAGTGGAGTCGATTTGCCGTTGAGTGAAAGTCCGCTCACTTTTATCGTTTGGGATACCCCAAACCGCTTCGACAACATTGGGAAGAGGTTCATTTAAAAGTTCGGCGGCATAAACGGCAAAGATCTTTTTTACCGCTTCGTCAATTTGACCCATTAGCTCATTAATGCTGCGCATGTCGACACTAACCGCATCAGTGCTTCTACTTCCGAAAAGTTTACTTGAGCGCTTCATATGGATGAATCTCCCTCATCATCTCGGGTAATTCCCTCTCAGAAGGGAGGGACGTGGAGATACGGTGACAAGACCCTCGTCGCCTCCACCGCAGGCCTGTCTATGACCAGTCACCCCATACCCCTGTCGGCCCATGCTTTCCTCTGCGCCTTCTCTTTGACAGGACTATGTCCCGCCTCTGTGGAAAAAACAATGAGAACCTCTTTGGGAGCGGCCGGTATACCGCTTAAGGACCACTCCCTCACAAGCGGTCCCGAGATCAAAAATCCGGGACTTCCGCATCATCAAAGGGAATGACCTGCTCCGGATCCGAATTGCGTTTGCCGAAAGGGACCGAAGCCTTTCCATTGCCTGACTTGAGATGGCCGTTTGCTTTCTTTTCGTATGCTGTAATCTTCCTAGTACTACCTTGTTAGTTAGTGCCATCTCGTACTTTTGAGAGGTCAGCAATGACCTGGCGAAAAAGTTCCTCAAGAACCGCTCTGCGAAGGGCGGCCATACTTCTTCTTCCCCTTGGGGGGAAAACCTCGCCCTGGGGCGAGGGACAGAGTGCTTTGACTTTGTCCCTGGCCTGGTGGCCCTTGTTCTATCGTATCTGCACCGTAACTTTGGCGCAAAGTCAAATAACAATGAGCAAGCATGACCAGAGCAACATGCCGGTGGAAGCCAGTCCAAAGGCGTCCCTCATAATGATCGAGCCCAAATTCTCCTTTGGCGTCCTGGTAGAATCGCTCTATCACCCAACGGATGTGTGCAAGCTCAACCAATTCTTCCAAGCTGAGTTCATCGAGTTTCCAGGCAAAGTAATATTTGAGTTCTTGCTTTCGATCCGACCTGGAGACGGGACGTTCACCCACCAGCCAGCCGCGAACAGGCAGGTGAGCGCCTCGATAGCCGCTTCGAAAAACTTCGACCCTGGCAAACTCCTTTATGAGAGGCCCCTTCGTGCCATTTCTCCATGCAACCCTTTGCCAGACCTCAGGCGGCAATTTCTCAATAAGCTCTTGCGCCTCCACTGTCGGAATGCGCTCTTTAAGGGTAGTCGCCTTTTTGGGTCTACCTTGCCCGCCATAAGGCGGAGGCAGTGGATCGCCCTGATCTTGGTCAACCGATTCGGCAAGACGGAATCGCAACGAAGAACTCACTGCCGCAATATGTGGCATTTTCAAAGCAACCAGGCCGTCGAGCAAAGATGGCTGATCCCCATAGCCGGCGTCCACTACCACTGCCCGAAACGGAATTTGCACCTGAAGAGACCAGTTGACCAACTCCAGGCCGATTTCTCCTTTAGTTTTAAACACAACCGATTTTGGCACATGCGCCTTTTTCCGCCGGACCTCGTCTTGGACCCAACCTTCCGGCAGGTACAAGCGTGCAGTTACCGGCCAGTCAAAAACGCGATCAACATAATGAGCAGTTACAAGAACCTGGCAATTATCAACCCTACCCAAAGTTCCGCTGTATTGACGCCCGACGCCCACGGAAGCTGTACCCTTTTTGGCAAAGCCAGTGTCATCAAGGATCAAAACCCCATCACCGACACATGCGTGGGATCGCATATGCTCAACCCGAATTTGATCCATCTCTTGCGGGTCCCATTCGGTGCGAGTAAGAAATTCCTGCAAATGTTGCCCGTTGGTGCCGGGCAAGGATCTGCCGATCTCGGAAGCTGTTTTCCTGCCTGTGCCAGACAAAAGCCCCGTGGCATAGCGCTCCAAGGCGTGCCGACTTTCAGATCGGCGCAAGAATCTGCCAAAAGGAACCAAGAATTGCCCAAGATCAACCAATGGTTCTTGCCCTGCCTGCAAAATAGCCATTTCCCCCTCCTCCTATAGGTCCGAGAGGAGAGTACAGCTAAAACAGGGCAAATGCAATAACTAACAAAGTAGTACTATGAGGATGCGGAAAAATCATTC
>PLSV01000184.1 GCA_003165235.1 Syntrophobacteraceae bacterium | reverse complement strand
ATGATTTGGAGAATTGGTCCGAGGGCGCCATGCGTTCATCTCCCTTCATCGGCGCTTCCAAAACCGGCCGAACAGCCAACGGATACTCTCGTTGGGGTCCAAATGTGTTGACAAAGAAACACCTTGCACTGCCAGCCGTGGTCTCTGTTTCGCTTTACTGTGTCTCTGCGTGGCCGTGTCATTTTTTTATCTCGTCGTCCCCGGAGCTGGAAGCAGGGTAATCGGCGTACAGCCTTGTGAACTCAGCCCCGAGCAGGAAAATCTGCGCGGAGTAATATATCCAGAAGAGCAGCAGAATGAGCGATCCCGCAGCGCCGAATACTGAGGCAGTCGCGGAGTAGAGCAGGTAGAAGCCGATCACTGTCTTCCCGATGGTAAAAAGGACCGAGGTTATCGCTGCCCCTATCCAAACATCTTTCCATGCGATACTTGCGCTTGGCAGCACTTTGTAGATAGTCGCGAACAGCACCGTGCTCATTGCGAACAAAAACAAAAAATTCAGGACCTCCAGCAAGGAAGCATGCTCTGGGATAAAGCTGCCGCCGATCTTGACGATCTCCTGCACAATTGCGCTGAACAGGATCGAAAGCATTATAAGCAGCGTCATGGCAAGAGTAATTACGAGCGAGAGAAGACGGGCGCGAATAAAGCTCCAGATTCCCCCAGCACTTTTCGCTTCGGCCTTCCATATCTGTCGAGAGCACTCTTGAGCTCATTGAAGACACTCGTTGACCCAATTAACATCGCTACCAAACCGACAACACCGGCAAAGAAGTTGGATGTCGGGTTTGGTTTGCCCTGGAGGATGGATTTCACAACTTCAGCGCCCTGCTCTCCGACCACCCTCCGGCCTTGTTCTACCACCTCGCTTCGCACCGTTTCATAGCCCAGAAAAAAGCCGGCGATGGACGTCGCGATGATCAGGATGGGGGAGATCGAGAAAAGCGTGTAGAATGCGAGGGCCGCTCCTCTGGTGGGACCTCGGTCCTCAATCCAGGCTTCCCCTGCGCTGCGGATCATGTTCCAGATATTCCCATACCGCATCTTGTCTCCAGGCAGGCGCGGGGCTTGCCCGCGATATATTGTTATCTGCTCCTGTTTCGCCGCACAAAGTTTGCCCGGGTCTTGATCCCGTGGCGCGCTCCTACTGCGAGGTGTATTTTTTTTCGTATTCCTCGAAGTGATTCTCAACCTTCCCTGGTATTTATAACTGAAGGCCGTACCAGGCTATTCGATTCGCCGTCGGCTTGTTTCCCATACTGTCGCCGTGATCTGCCCGGCTGTGGAAAACGTATCCGACTGTCTCGATCCCTCAGTGGGCGCCGGGGGAACCCCTCCAGGTAATCGGGCGGATTGTCCGAATGGAAGTCATCGAGAAGCATGAAAGGATCGAACCGAGGCGCCCGATACTGCCCGAAGGCCGCCTCAGATGCACGCTGCCACCTCAATGGTCGGTTTGCATTTCGATTCCTTGCCGATCTAGCTCACGGAACTCATAAGCCGGAATAATGCATGAGTTCTGCGCTATGCATCTGAAGCGCATTTGGGGCCGGATTCCGCCCACAAAACCATAAGACCTCACAATAGAACATGCAAGTGATATGTCCATGAGAGCGAGTCTGGCCGCTTTCAATGTATACCACCATCTCCCGCAGGTGATAGCTCCTCTCCGCAATCCAGACTCGAGTTCCTGGGCCAACTATTTCAATAAATGGACATTAGGGTGAAGAGGTGGATTGGGCAAGGGTTGGAAGCCAGACTGAAGAGGCTTTCGTCGGTCTGACCATTTTCGAAATACCTGAAATTCGTGTCCACACGCCTCGCAGCTTCTCAAAGATTTTGACCGTTGTGACTCCCAGGAATCTGTTTATCCATGCAGTTCATCAAACAACATAGCCCTACTAACCAGCAGATCAAATTCTGTTATATGGATGAGGAAACCTGAGAACAATCCGAAATGACATGTTATGACATGGCATCAGACAATCATGTCTCAAATCCTGATGGTTTCTCCTTGGTCGATTCGTCGGGTTTGCGCTCAAGTTCTGCAATAACCTGGGCTCCAAACAGCAGGATTACTGCCACAAACTCTATGCTGAAAAGGGCAACCATCGTTATGGCCATGGAACCGTAAATTACATTTACCATAGATACGACCGTGTAATAATAGACCGTCACACGGCGGATGATCTCCCATAAAACCGCTGCGGTTACCCCGCCGATGAGTGCGTGACGAAATCTAACCCGCGCCACCGGCATCACCAGATAGATGGAGCTGATCATCAGCACCTCGCCAACTATCCCCAGGATATGCAGCGCCACGCTGGTAGGGCCCCCAAAGTACAAGCTCCAGCCAAGGAATGTCAAGTGTCTGCTTTCCAGTGTCTCGATTGCACCCACAATAAACGACACCAGTACTATTCCCAGCCCCATCACAAAGATATATACATAGGGAATAATTGCGGACATGAGAAAGTTGCGACGTTGAATTCTGACCTGTTGGAAAAAGATCACCGACATGGCGTTTTCAAGCACGGAAAAGGCTATGGAACTGAAAAACAGCATGAAGATGAAACCGATGATACCGACCACCTGACGGTGCTCAAGGAATGCCCGCACCTGTTCGGTCAAAGTCGCTGCATAGCCGGGTATCACCATGTCCAGGTACGTTGATAAGGTGTGAATCAACTCCTGCTCTTCTATAAAATGTGTCAGCACGACGAGGGCGAGGATTGACAGGGGTACAATTGACAACAAGGTATAATAGGCGACAGCTCCGGACAACAAGAACCCCTGGTTGCTTCTGAAAGCACGCGCTACCCTAAGCACGAAGCTCCACAGCCGACCCACAACCTGATTTATATTTTGTCGTTTGTCCATCATGGGATAAGAATTCACCCTTCATCACTCAGTGGCGAAGTGCCGGAAGAACCATTGTTTCATGCCTTCTACCACCAACAGGTAGGACACCAGCATGACGGTCAATAAGAGGAAAAAGAATGCCGGAGGCGCCACAAACCCGAGGTAAACTCCCGCAGCGGTGAACGGCATAAGAACGGCATCACTCCATAACGGGTCTCGATATGAATCCGAACAACGCATCAACCTGGGCGAGATGCATGCCGAACCGCACTTCGAGGTTTGGATGCCACTCGAAAAAGGTCGTGGAACGCATTGTCCTATACCCGAATCAAACACGCAAGCGATAAGCCAATGGGGCCAGCCGGTCTGGGCGCTTGCGTGAAGTATCTCTGTTCCCGCAATTGATAGCTCCTCTGCTCCATGCAGGCTCGAGTTTTGATGGGGCATTAAGATAAAGGGGTGAATCAGGAAAGGGTTGGAAGTCAAAATGAAGGGCTTTGGTCGGTCTGGCTATTTTCGAAACGTTTCAGGAGCACGTTCCCTCAATCCTATTCCGGAATTGCTGCATGGCGCCGCACAATAAAGGACGATGGAGCAAAGAGACACGAACACTGATCGGCAGGCGAAGATTGTGGAATGGGACCCCAAAAATAACCGCACTCTACAATACGCCGGTTCAGGGGACAGCAGCGGAGCTCACAAAGAACGCACTGGGCCTGATCCCACAAAGACTGGCGAATACTGGAGCTCGGATTATTGGAACGGTCCATGACGAAATCATTCTCGAAGTTCCTGAGAAGATAGCAAATGATGCAGCAGCAATTCTCAAAGAGACCATGATCGATGCAAGGGAAGCTTATCTTTCTAAAGTTCCGGTTGAAGTGGAGGTTACGATTGGAGGGACATGGGCAGAGAAGCATACAAACTCGCGATTCAGGCGACAGCCTCTATAAACCGGATGGCTCCCTTCTAACTATCTTCTGTTTTATGTCAATCAGCCTCAACTCACCGTTTATTCTCTGAATTTTCCAGATGTTCTCGGTTTTTCCGGCTATTGATTTCTTTTCGTTTTTAACTGAAAAGTAGGATATGAATTTCACGATTCTTACCTCGGGCTCGAAGCCGGTCATTACAACGTCGCCATCCAACCCTGTATCAATCTCCGCCCAGTTTCGGAAATAATATTTCAAGTCCTGGAGGACCCGATCCCTGCTGACCATACCACGGTCATAATAATCCACTTTGTCGGCGTAAAATGGCGCTATGGCTGCCAGGTCTTTCCTCCCGTTCAGGTAAAGGAGACGGCGTACGAATGCGCTGATCTCCTCTTCTGTAATTGGATCAGACTGTCCGGCTTTCATGCTCTGCTTCACCTCCTGTGGAACGGCTTGCTTCGGGGCTGGTTCGGCAGGGACAATATCCGTTGAGGACCCTCTCTCCTCTAAAAGCTTTCGGGTCAGCTTTCCCTGTGGGCCACTGGGTGATTTAACCGCTTCGCGTCCCGGTTTCTCCAGATTGGGTTTCTTTCCCGCAGGAACAATATCCGAGAGTACGAAATGTTTGTCCCTGCTGAGGTCTCCAGTCGAGGAGTAAGTGATCAGGGCCTTCTTATTTCGCAACCGATTGGCCACTCTTTTCAATGTTTCTATTTTCCTTTTGTCCATTTGCGTATCAAAATAGAGAATCAGATTGGGTACATAAACGGCCCATTCATCGACTTGGATCACCACGGCCTCAATCTGACCCGTATCTCCGGCCGGCTCCGAACCGGCTGCAAAGCAAAAACCGCCCTGGTAGAGAAATTCCGCCAAGAGAAATATGGCGACAAAGATTGTTTTGAGTTCTCCGGTTGACAGCTTCCGTTCCATTCTCACCCTCTACGATTCTCGACACCACTGCGCCGTTGAAAGAGTTCTTGCACAGGGTTACGTCTCTGGACAGTCGCTTGACATCATACATCCCAGAAGCGGCGATGATCAAGACCCCACAGTAAATCTCCCCCTTTTCATCAACATAGGGCTTGCACCGATTGACTCTTTTGCAACGATGAGATGATGGTGGAAGCCGGAGACAATAAAGCATCAGGTACAGGCGATTGTGAAGGAGTCGATGGAGGTGGCATTGAAGCTGATTATCCCAGCAGTCCAGTTTGTCGTTGAGCACAGAGTTGCTGAGGCTTGGGGATGAGGAGATCCGACGGAATGGCCGATAGCACCAGCACGAGGTGTAAGTATGGATTATTTTAGAGAATTATCCACACTCTCCTTCTTCTGGCAACCCTGGCGTGATTGGGTCTGGCATCCAATCATCTCAGAGTTAGGCAGGGATGGATTCTTTACACTGGAACTCAGTGGAAGGTCACCGATAGGCTAAACGCCTATATCAGAGCAAAGGCGTCGATCCCGGCGGGATCGACGCTCTTATCGACAGCCTAAAGCGCCTACGCGAAGGCTTCAGCAAACAGGTCACTGGAATCCCGGTCTTTGAACACGTCAAATGCGGACATCCCTGGGCCGGCGCCTGCGCTCCCTCTGCCGAGCCTTCGCGTCTTAGTGGCTGTCCTCACATAATCCGCAGGTCATGAATATTTAACATTTTCATACATGCCGGACGGCGCTGAGCCCTAAGCATGAGCCGAGAGGATCGCCTCAGGGCTGTTATAATAGAAATTCTTTCGCAGCGCCTGCCGCAATTCGCCCCTGAGGTCCGGATGAGAGATATTGATGAGCGCCTCCGCACGTTGTCTTCTGGACTTGTATCTAAGGTCCGCGATTCCATACTCCGTCACTACGTAGCAGGCATATGACCTGGGGACGGTAATGGGAGTGCCGGGAGGCAGTTCGCCGACAATAGAGGATACAAGACTCCCGTCTTTGGCGGTCCTCGACGAGGACATAACCGTGATGGCGCGGCCGCCTTTGGAGTGGAAGGCGCCGAACTGAAAATCGAGCTGCCCGCCGGAGCCGCTGACCATTCGGTGGCCAAGACCCTCCGAGGCTATCTGGCCGCTGAAGTCTATCATCAGGGCCATGTTAATGGCCACCAGGTTGGGATATTGCGCGGCGCTGCTGGGGTTGTTGGTGTATCCGCACGGATAGAGCTGGCACATAGGGTTCATGTGGACGAAATCATACATGCCCTGATCGCCGGCGCAGAAGGTTGCGATCGTAATGCCCTTGTGAAAAGGCTTCTTCGCGTTGGTCACGATACCCTTTTCCACCAGTTGAGGTAAACCGATGGGAAACATTTCGGTGTGGATTCCGATGTCGTGTTTCCCTTCCATTCCGGCCACCACGGCCTCTGGAATCGATCCTATGCCCATCTGGATGGTGTCTCCGTCTTTGATCAGCTCCAGGACATGATCCCCGATTTTCTTGTCGCGTTCGCCGGGAACAGCCCGGTTCAATTTGGGAATGGGCTGCGAGTTCTCGAAGAAAATATCGAATTCCGTGACGTGCAGCCAGTTGTCGCCGAATACTACCGGCTGCTGGTCATTGACCTCGCCAATGGTAAGGCGCTGTTTTCCGGAAGCCCGGCCATCCCGGATGGCCTGCATGCTGTAGAAGTTGGTCAGCCCGAGGTTCACCCATCCCTGCTCGTTAGGGGGAGTCACCTGAGTGACGAAGACGTCCGACCACCTCCCATAGCGATCTCCGAGGTCGTGGCTTTGCTCTACGTAGAAATCCGGCAGACGGGTCTCGATCAGCTTTCGCGCAACGGGCATCCCGAAGCTCGGGTCGAAGTTGATGTGGCCCTGGAGATTCATCATGAGTTCGACATCATAAAGCCTGGTCGGCCGGACCTGCACGCAATCGGAAATGATGACGTCGCGCAGTTCTTCCCAACGGTCCAGGATAGCGTCATAGAAATCGGGCGATCAGGCGCCGATTCCGAGTGCGACTCAGACAAAGTCACCTGATTTGATCTTTCTGGCGGCATCTTGCAGGGAAACGAGCCTTTTCTTGTACTCTTCTTTCCAATCCATGAGCATCTCCTTATGTGTTTGGTGTGATGTTCATCAGCTCTTGGAACGCGCAGAGTCCACAAAGAATACGGTATCCCAATAGTTCTCAATCTCCCGAAACAGCGTTCGAATCGGATGCGCGCTCCTTGAGCAGGAAGCGTTGTATCTTGCCGCTTGGCGTCTTGGGCAACTGGTCGATAAATTCGACCTCCCGCGGGTACTCGTGCGCGGAAAGGTGCTCCTTGACGAAGTCTTTTAACTGGTTGGAAAGCTCCCGGCTTGGCGACGCCCCGGGAACCAGAGTGACATAGGCCTTTATCGTCTCTCCTCTCAGTTGGTCCGGTTTTCCGACAACCGCAGCCTCCGCTACCGCGGGGTGTTTCATAAGAGCGCTTTCCACTTCAAAAGGCCCTATCCTGTAGCCGGCGCTTAAAATGATGTCGTCGGAGCGCCCGCTGAAGAAAAGGTAGCCGTCTTGATCCATTTTCACCGTATCGCCGGCCAGGTAATACCTCCCGTTTCCTACTATTCTTTCCTGCGTTCTCGCGTCATCTTTCCAGTACCCGCGGAACCAGTAAAGCGGCGAGTTCTCAATATCCACCGCAAATTGCCCCTCTTCACCCGTTTTTACTTCCTGCCCTTCCTCGTTGACGACAACCATCCTGAATCCCGGCATCGAGGGACCCATGGAACCCAGCTTCAGAGGCTGCTTGACCTCTTCCATGTGGTGATTGTTCGCAACCATCCCCAGTTCGGTCTGGCCGAACTGATCATGGATCGCGATGCCCCAGAGTTTGCTGCTCCATTCAATAACCTCAGGGTTCAGAGGTTCCCCAGCGCTCGAAGCAACTCGCAAAAAATAGGGATATTGCCTGGCGATCCTGTCGCCCGAGGCCTTCAGCGCACGGTAGGCAGTGGGGGATGAGGCAAAGTTGGTGACCCGGTACTTGCTCATGACCCGGAAAAACTCTCCCGGAGTGAACGGAGCATCGAAAAACATGGTCGCCTTGCCCACGAGCAGCGGCCCAATGAGATTGTAATAGAGGCCGTAGGCCCAGCCGGGGTCGGCCATATTCCAGTACATGTCGTCTTCGCGAAGGTCCAGGCCGAATTTCATGTAGGCTTCAAAGGAAGCAAGACATTTCACCGGGATGTCCACGCCCTTGGGGTCGCCGGTCGTGCCGGAAGTGTAGAGCATAATCATTATGTCTTCGCCCGATATCATGGACGGCCGGGGTTCAGCAACCGCAGACTCCAGTTCGTGCCAGAAGCTGTAATCTCCCTTTTCAAGGCCTTTCCCGCGCCCTTCACAAAGCGTGACAACCTCGAGCTTTCCGCTCCGGTAAGCGGATGTGGCGCTGAGTTTGGCCCGATTAGCCGCATTGGTCACCACAACACGCGTATCGCTGTCGAGGATCCGGTAATCTACAGCGTCGGGGCCAAAAGCCGTGAAGAGCGGCAGGTATGCGGCCCCCAGCCTCCAGGTGGCAAGAGCGCAAATGATCAGCTCCGGGGTTTTTGGGAGCATCACGCCGACACGGTCTCCTTTCCGGATCCCGATCGACTTCAAAAATCCCGCCAGCTTGGAGGATGCATCACGGAACTCCCGGAAGGTCCACTTTGCAGTCTCCCCTTGAGCGTTTTCATAAAAAAGCGCCACCCTGTCCGGAATGCGGGCATGGCGGTCGCAAAGAAGATCTGCGGCATTCAGATTGCTGCCTGAGTATTGTTTGAGCAAGGATTGCACAAGCGCATCGACTTTGGAATCCGGCTTTCTCATGGAGGTCTGCCTTGTGTATGTTTGGTGGACTGCAAGCATAAACGGGAGTAGTGTTTTTTGCAACCTTTGAAATTACAGCCTTTAGATGGTCCTTGTGTAGGTCTCGCACCCCCAAAGTACAAACCCCCGGTCTAGCCCGGGATTTTCTTTCCGCTGCTTTCTAATAACCACACTCAGGACATGCCCCGTTCCCCGCACCCCGTCAAATTCCGGCCATTCACGCATGCGCGCTGGCGCATAGGCGGGGCTGGGGGTTATTAGACTACCGGATTTGAACCAACGACCGTCTCTTACCGGCGACTGTTGGCGCAGGTAGTAGAACACTACTGGAATACATCATCAGAGGAGGGGTGTCGGACTGCGTACAATACCCCTTTACCTATCTGCCAGACCGCAGCTTATGCCACTATTACGTCACTTCGAGTTCGGGATGGCTCTCCACTGTCCACTTAAACGAAGGCCATTTTGGTTGGAAAGACCCAGGCAACTTAATACCTGGGTCTGAAGACAAATGCTCACATGCGCCGAACAAAAAGAAATCCTTCCAGGGCTACTCAACAACTTGGCAGATAACTCTTTCTCTTTCTACAGGGACTTTTTGCCATCCGAGTTTAGGACCGCCAAAAAAAGTGACCGTGGTAGTTTCGGTAACGACCTCCGCGTTTGGACAAGATACCTTAGCCAATTGACCGGCCACAACCGGCGATGGTATACCTGCGGCAAAAGAAAATGCCGATGTGAACAACAGGACAAAAAGCAAACTCATCGTGAAAATTAGTTTCATAACACACCTCGCTCTCTGTTCTGAAGAGTAATCATCCCTAAATCAAATTCAATATCCATTCGAAAGCGGCGAAGCTCTTGACGCTGCATTTTTCGAGCGCGAGGAGAGCAATGCTGAAAAGACTATTGGCCATCTATTCCAATTGGTCCAACACCTGTCTAACCTTTGCGGCGAGCTCATCGTTTCCGAAAGGTTTCTGGATGAAATTTACTCCTCTGCCCAGAATGCCGCGATGTGCTATCAGGTCGGCGGTATAGCCCGACATATAAAGGCGCTTGAGGTTCGGACGGATGGCGCCAAGCTGTTCCGCCAACTCTCGCCCGTTCATTCCCGGCATCACCATATCGGTGATAAGCAGGTGGAGTTCACCTGGATGTTCCCGTACAAGTTGAATGGCCTTTCCTGGCGCCCGCGTCGCCAGGACAGTGTAGCCCAGATTTGCGAGAATCGTCCTGCTGAGGTTTAGGATCGTTTCATCGTTTTCGACCAGCAGGATGGTTTCCGTACCCGTCGCACGCCTGGCGACCGCCTCATCAGAGGGGACCTCTGCGATTTCAGCCCGAAACCGCGGCAGGTAGATTTTAAACGCGGTTCCTTTCCCCGGCTCGCTGGCCACATAAATAAAACCGTCGTTTTGTTTAATGATGCCGTAGACCGTGGACAATCCCAACCCGGTTCCTTTGCCCAGATCCTTGGTGGTGAAAAAAGGCTCGAAGATATTCTCGCAGACTTCCTTGCTCATACCCGCCCCGGTGTCGCTCACGGTCAGCAGGACGTATTCTCCGGGAATGAACTCGGGGGTCTCGGCCCTAACGGAATCATCGATCACAACGTTGCCGGTCCTTAAGGTGATGGCGCCGACTTCGGAAATGGCGTCGCGGGCATTGACCGCAAGATTGGCCAGAATCTGGTCCACTTGGGAGGGATCGATTTTGACTTTCCAGAGATCGAGTTCCGGCGCCCATAACAGGTCGATATTCTCGCCGATGAGCCGCCTCAACATCTTGAACATGCCCGAGATCGTGTCGTTCAAATCCAGCACTTTCGGGACGGCGATCTGTTTACGGGCAAAGGCGAGCAGTTGCCGGGTAAGGTCTGCTGAACGCAGGCCCGCTTTGAGTATCTCCTCAAGGTTGCGCCGGAGTTTGTCCGTAGGAACGTCCTGTTGCAGGGCCATTTCCGCCCGGCCGATGATAACGCCGAGCATGTTGTTGAAATCGTGCGCNNGCCACGCCGCCGGCCAGCCGTCCCACTGATTCCATCTTCTGGGCGTGGAAAAGCTGTTCCTCCAGTTTCTTTCTTTCCTCCGCTCCTCGCTTGCGCTCGGTAATGTCGATCCCATAGATATTGAGATAGCCCAAGTCTCTGACGGGCGCCAGCATCAGTGAGTAAACCACCTCTTCGCATCTCAGTTCCATTTCTTCCGAACAGCCGGAGCTGAGCGTCTTGAGCACAGGTCGCCGCCAGTCGCCGGGAAGTGTTTCACCCGGTTTGCAGCCTAAAGCTTTCAAAAAAGCCGAACTGCTCCTGTTGGCATATATCAATTTGCCGTCACTGGATATTCTGAGAATCGGGTTTGGGTTTTAATCGGGGAAGCGCGCAATGCTTTTAATCTCTTCATGCGCCATCTGCCGCTCGGTAACATCCGCAAAGAAGCCAACAACAAGTTCACGCCCATGGATGGATGTAAAAGTGCCCGCAATATCTGCGAAGAAGACAGTCCCGTCTTTTCGCAGACAAGGCATAGCCGAAGACATCTTCGACCGAGATTCAAGTTCAGAAAGAGCCAGGTTCAGCGAATCTTTCGTAACCGTTCACCACGCTTGA
>PLSV01000035.1 GCA_003165235.1 Syntrophobacteraceae bacterium | reverse complement strand
TTCCTTTTTCTTCCCTTCTTCATTGATTGTTTTCTTCAGGAACTGATCCATTGACCAGCGGAGGTTAGCGGTCAATGGCAAAACGAATGAGAAAGCGCAAATGCCCATGTTGCGGGTTTTTCTTCCCTCCCGACCATCGCAATGGGCGGCGCCAGAGATATTGTTGCAAACCCGAATGCCGCAAGGCCGGCAAAGCGGCCAGTCAAAAGCTTTGGCTCAAAAAACCAGAGAATCGCGACTACTTCCGGGGGCCGGACAATGTGCGCCGCGTACAGGAGTGGCGCAAGGATCATCCGGGATATTCCAGGAAAAAGAGGAAAGCGTTACAAGATCAGTTGCCCGTAAAACCCTTGGAAGATCCATTGGTTGAGCCCCCTTTTGTTTCCTCTGCGTTACAAGATCTCTTGTCATCCCAACCTGCCGTTTTGATTGGATTAATATCCCATTTAACCGGCTCTGCGCTACAAGATGACATCGCCACGACCGCCCGGCGTCTGCAAAAATTGGGGAGCGACATTCTCAACAATCCAACCAAATTCAGAGGAGGCAACAATGAAAGCAAAACATCCCATTTACCCGTTGCGAGTCCGGCAAGTTCCCAGTCAGTTCAGCTGGGTGGATCACCGTCTGGTGCGTGATCGCCACATTGAATCCTGCTCCCATCCGGCCGCCGCGCTCTACCTTTTCTTAGTCACGGTGGCCGATAATCAGGGTTTAAGTTACTACTCCGATCCCGCTCTTATGACCCGACTTGCCATGGACGTGGCAGCCCTGGATTCGGCAAGGCAAAATCTCATCCGCGTTGGCCTCATCGCCTATGAGAGCCCTCTCTATCAGGTGCTCTCGCTTGAGCCTTTTGTTCAGACCGGCCATGCGCCTCGAGTGGTCCAAAGCATGGGGCCGCTGGATCAGCCCGTCCCCATTGCTCAGATCTTTAAGCGGATCATGGGGGAGAGCTCATGATTGATTTTGACCTGTTTGCCAGAATCAAAAACTACCATGAACAAAAGGGGCTGAGTGCGACCCAGATCGCAAGGGAACTTGAGCTTGATCCGCGCACCGTTGCAAACTGGCTAACGCAAAAACAGTTTCGGCCTAGAAAACCGGTGAGGCGTCCGAGCAAGCTCGATCCCTTCAAGGACTCAATCGTGAGGATGCTGGAAACCCACCCGTACAGCGCAGCACAAATACTTCAGAAAATCCGGGAGGAAGGTTTCAATGGGGGATATACCATTCTCAAAGATTACATCCAAAAAGTCCGTCCCATGCGTACCCCCGCTTTTCTAAAACTCTCATTCGCACCGGGCGAGTGCGCACAGGTCGATTGGGGTTCTTTTGGTTCCATCCGGGTCGGGGAAAGCAGCAGAAGGCTCAGCTTCTTTGTCATGGTCCTTTGCTACAGCAGGATGATGTACCTTGAGTTCACCGTCTCACAGACCATGGAGCACTTTCTTGCCTGCCACCAGAATGCCTTCACCGTCTTTGGCTCAGTGCCCAAAAAGATCATGGTCGATAATTTGAAATCCGCAGTACTCAAGCGTGTCCTCGGAGCGGCCCCGGTTTTTAACCCCTTGTATTTAGATTTTGCAAACCACCATGGTTTCACCATCACCCCTTGTGGCGTCGGGAAAGGTAATGAAAAAGGGCGCGTGGAAAACGGCGTTGGTTATGTGAAGAAAAATCTTCTTGCCGGACTCGTTCTGCCCGACTTCCATGCCATGTCTACCGCCGCCGGGCAGTGGCTGGATACCGTTGCAAATGTCCGCATCCATGGGGAAACCAGAAGAAAACCAGTCGAGATGTTTGACGAAGAAAAAGCCTCTCTGTTGCCGCTACCGCCTCACCCATACGATATCGGCGCAATCACTCAGGTGCGGGCTTCCACGCAGTTTCGGGTCAGCTTTGACTCAAACCATTACTCCGTTCCGGCCGAGTATGCCGGGGGCAGTCTCACACTCAAAACATATCCGGACAGGATCTGCATCTATCAAGGCGAAAAGCTCATTGCCCGCCATGCAAGGTCCTATGACAGGAATATAGATATCGAGGACCCCGATCATCCCAAGGAGTTGATCGCTCAGCGAAAGAAAGCTCGTGCCCAGAAGATATTCATGCGCTTTCTCAGTCTGTGCCCCAAGGCGCGTGACTATTACCGCGAGCTTGAAAATCGCCGCATGAACCCGAATCACCACATACAAAAGATCGTGGCATTAACTGAAATCTACGGAGCAGGTCCAGTGGCCAGGGCCATGGAGGACGCATTCTTTTTCCAGGCATTCTCCTGTGAATACATTGCAAATCTTTGCGAACAGCGCACACGACACTTGCCGGAGCCTGGAGCATTGCATCTTACCCGAAGGTCCGACCTCCTCGATCTGGAAGTCCAGCAGCCGGATCTATCCATTTACCAAAAAGACATTTAAGAGGGATTGAAACGATGGATGAAAACAAGATCACGCCAAGCGAGCCAGGGCTGCAAGGGCATCTGGAACTCCTGGGCCTTCCCTTCATGCGGGGCAATTACGATGTTCTGGCCCACGAAGCTGCTCAAAAAGACTGGTCGAACATAGATTATCTTGCAGCCCTTGCCGATGGAGAGGCGGGGTTGCGCCGTGAACGCTCCATTCAGAGGCGAATCAGGCTTGCACGCTTCCCAGTGATCAAAACCCTTGAGCAGTTCCGCTGGAGTTGGCCAACTGCAATCAACCGTCCGGCCGTCCAGAACCTGTTTCGCCTTAAGTTCCTTGATGACAAGACAAACATTATCCTCCTTGGAGGCGTGGGGCTGGGAAAAACCCATCTTGCCACCGCCCTTGGCTATGAAGCGTGCCTCCAGGGCAAATCCGTGCTCTTTACCACTGCAATCGATGTCATTAACACTCTGTCGGCGGCGCAGGCGGCAAATCGTTTAAAATCCGAACTTAAGAGGTATCTTGCTCCATCACTACTCTGTCTGGATGAACTCGGCTTTCTGCCTATCGACAAGCATGGCGCCGACCTGCTCTTCCAGATAATCAGCCTGCGCTATGAACGAGGCTCCATCATCATTACCTCGAACCGTGCGTTTAAAGAGTGGCCGAAAATCTTCAACA
>PLSV01000006.1 GCA_003165235.1 Syntrophobacteraceae bacterium | reverse complement strand
AGCTTAGCCCGCAATTTCGGCCCACGGTGCTCATACATGTCGAACGACCGGTAGCCGTGGCCCAGCAACTTGCACTGCTGCTTTTGCACCGGGAAGCCAGGATCCAGGAACAGAGTGCCTTCCCGGTCGGCCCACATGCGGTTGACGGTGAGGAAGCAGGCCATGCCGCCCATCATGGAGCCCACAGTGGGCACGCAGTGCTCGGGATCAACCTCCAGGTCCAGGAATAGCCTGGCGAACCGGGCCACTTCCCGCTTCAGCTCCGGGGTCCCCTGGATATCCGGGTAGATGGCCGCGACCCCGTCCTTCAGGGCATGGATCTGCGCGTCCACCCCCACCTGGAGCGGTGGCAGCCCCGGGATGCCCATCTCCATCCGGACGAACTTCTGCCCGGTATCCGCCTCGATCTGGTCCACCAGCTTCTTGATCTCGCGGATCGACGCACTGGCCAGATTCTTCAGGCCGCTGCCCACGAGCCTCCGCTGCACCACGTCCGAATTGATAGGTGTCTGCATGTTTTTCATGAAATCCCTCAGAAACTTTGGTTGATAACAATTTCTTATACAAAAGCAACAACCGTACCTAAAAGATCTTAAATTATATCTCTATTGATTTCAATGAATACGTAGAAATTTTTAACCAAACCAAAAAATGGCCCTGTGTAAACTAGTTTACACAGATTGTTTTCAATCTCATTTAATATCAATTAATTTCCCAAGCAAAGTCCATATTTTCCCTATTTAAGTATTGGAAATTCAATAGATGTAAAATAATTTACATGTAAAATTTTTACATTGCTATTTTTGAGTTCACAATTCTATGAAAACTTTCCATATGCACATATGGGGAAACACACGGTACACCAAGTTTTTGGGTTGATCCCTATCTTCCTGGTGTACCAGATAATAGAAAGGTTCCCGAAAACTTCACCGCGACTCATTTTTTTTGGGTTATTCAGGGCCGACTAATGAAGGATTCTCCAATCCATGCCAAAAACAAGGAAAATCGCTCCTATTATCCATATAAAAATCACATTTGGCAGAATTGTTAATATTTTTTTTTGAAAGATTCGCCCCAACAGTAAAACGCCAATTCCCAAAAAAAAGAAAAGAAAAAATGCAAATAAATTAATCATTCCGAAATGGATTAATTTAATATCCGAAACAAAATAGGACAAAACCAAAGATATAATAAACGAAACAAAAATAAACAAATAATACATTGAGCTTTTTGGCTGACGCCCTGGTTGTGCTTGCATGGTGACATCTCCCACCCAGTGGTCCTGAAGGTCAGATATCCATCGCCCTGACCATCATGTCGATATCGCTATCGCACTCAACCACCTTTCTGTGCAGAAAAAAAAATATTCATCATAAGTGAGTACGTTCATATCACCTCCAACGTGGCGATGTTGAGCCGGACCGAAGCAATGTCAACGCTTTTCGCTTGCGAATCAGGTCATCCTCACACTATTCAAAGTATTTACTGGATCATGTGAAGCGCGGTTGAGATCAGGAACAAACTTCCATTTGCTAGTTTGAAGTCAGCCCCCTGAGCCAAGCCTCTCCCTTAGACCCAGGAATGATCGCCTCCCAAGGGCCTGCGATCTCAAGAGTCCGCCGAGCTTGACCATTCTGATCGTAGAAGGTTGTGGAAGCGACCCTCATTCTTCTCGCTGGCACATCGAATTCAAGCGCTCGAATGGCCGATGAACCTTTGGTGTTGGTCTTGATCCAAAGCCTGCCCTTTCCTTTAGAGGGGAATTGAACGGTTTGAACATCAAGGAAGGACTCTCCATCACGTTCCTTACCGAGCGAACGCCAACGGTCGGTTGAAGGTGCGAAATTGGGGATGCCCTCGAAGATGCGCTGTAGATCCTGGACCCCATGCCTGAAGTCACCTGCCCGCAGATATGCGTCGCCTCGTTTCTCATATAGCTCATTCACGAGGCTTATGGCCCACTTCCCGTTTTCGACAAGCAGGCTCTTGGACAGATTTTCGAAGGAAAGATTTGGCCAGAAGATCGCGTGGATCTTTCGCAATAGTACGTCATCTTGGACGCCATTGTATTCAGGGTAAAGACCCCGGATCTGTTTCAGGCTGAGAAGAATTGTCAAGTTCCCAAACTGGAGTTCGATGGCTTTCGAATAATCCTTGATGGCGTCCTGGAGCAGCCCCATCTTCAGGTAAGCATCCCCGCGATTTTCATACAAAGAGTGGAGGTAGTCGTCATTCGGATCTCGCTGGCCAATGGCACGGCTCAGATCATGGCTCGCAAGCACGACCGCCCCTGACCTCAGGCGGGCAGTCGCCATATCTGCAAGGGCGATTCGATTCTCAGGATTTAGCTTCAGAACCCGTTCGTAGTCCTTGATGGCATCGGCGTAGCGTTGAAGGCCATGGAACTGACTAGCCCTTTGGGCATAGGCTGGTTCAAAGGAAGGGTCCAGTTTGATTGCGGCGGAATAGGCGGCAATGGCCTTGCCTCGGATCGCCGCCTTGGCCTTATCCGATGCCCACGCCTCTGGGGTCCAGAAGGCCCTCTTTGACCAGTAGGTCCCCAAGCAGAATGGCGGGACTGGAGACCTGGGATTCAACTTGGCAGCCTTTTCTAGCTCCTGGAGGGCGGGCGCGTAAAAGGCCTTGTCGAAGGTGCAGAAGAACAATTGGTAGAGGCCCTGGAACACATGGATTCGGTAGTCCCTTGGATACCGACGTTCTAGCTCGTTGAGTTCATTTAAGCTCCAGGAGCCTGAGTCGGTAGCCTTGGCATCGGGCTTGACCCCCGATGAATTGAACAGCCTTTCCCCACCATCGAAATCCTGTTTCAGCGCCATCTCAAGGTCGTCCAAAGCATCCTTGAAACGGCCTGCATCGAACTTGACGCGCCCACGGATGGAATAGTGCTGGGACAGGTTCTTGTAGGCACTATCAAAGGTCATGGCCGAACGAGTAGAGATGGACCTGTCGATGTCGGCGAGGACAGATGCCGTGTCGCCACCATCCGGTAGCTGACGCCTAAAAATGGCCCTCATCAAGTAGCCGTCGGAGTAGGTCGGAACTTGTAGAAGCACCAGATCAAGTTTTTCGATGGTCGCTTGGACCTGGATGGGATCTTTCACGTCCTTCGGGAAGGCCTCGGCCAACATCTTCAGGGCCTCTGGCGGGCGAGGCACCACCTTGGGGCTGCCACACCATTCAGGCGGCTCCTTGACCCCAGCAATGGGCATTGGAGACTGCGCGAACACAGATAGTGAAGCAACTGCACCAAGGATGAACCTGCCGATGGTCGCCATACCCTTGCTCCTTCCCTGGATCCCTGTCGGGAATTTCGGGGGCAATGCATTGAGAATCATTGATCAGGAAAAGGGTAGCGCCCTTTCTCGCCAGCCCTGGCCAAAGAACATAGGAAGGTGGTTATTGGCCTCAAACACACCCCGGTTGCGGAGGCTCGATCTCTTTGCCGATTGGACAGTTCACAATTCCAGGCCGAATTTCACCTGATCCAAACCGTAAATGGCCATGACTGAAATCACCCAGAACGACACAACGCCCTTCCGCTACGAGGAATCCCGTTGAAATGGCCGAGTCATACAGGACTACCCCCGAGTCGTTTCAGGACATCAGGCCGAGGGGGGAAGTGGTGGCCAACCGTCGCCAGGGAGACCAATGTTTAGTCAGTCACGCTCACATTGCGGCAAGGACATACTTCCGTATAGTTTTACCACCCCCCAGAGAACCTTGGCGCAGCTGGAGCCGTACACCTCTAGAGGAAATAATTCTATTCAGTTATTCCAAAGGATATAGTAGAAATTATTTAAATAATTATTAGAAATTATCAATGTGATTATTTTCTATCATGTAAATAATTTGATATATTGTGTAGATTAGACAATTGTGTTTTAATTTAATTCTAATAGTGAGTCGATAATGAATCATGAAGTTTCAAAATACTACATGGTTTCAGGTGTTCAATTCAATCATGATTATATATTGGATAAATTGGCTAAAGATCATAGAATTTCAGTTTTGCTAGTAATGGAAATCATTAATACACCAGCTACTAAATTTAATATTATTTCAGAAAGATATGATATTCCCATTTCAGACATCGTAAACATCATCAATTGTTTTATTGGATTTCGCAACGACGAGAACTGAAAGCCAACCAACCACTATCAAGGAGAACTCCAATGATTACCAAACAATCCAAGTTCCGGAACATCACTACCGGCAAGGTTGTCACGGTCAAGAAGATCGAGAAGCGTGGACGGTGGACCTACATCACCACCGAGGCCGGGGAGATGGAGGAGACTTCCTTCAACAAGAGCTACGCCCCTCTGCTCGCCGGGGACCCCAAGGCTGGGTCTACCCCTGAGGCCGAGGCCATCCCTCAAGACAACCTCTCTACCTCCCCTGTCCAGAACACCACCCCTCGTGCAGATGATAAGGTTCGTCGCCAGGACAACGGGGATCGCATCGCGGAGGCCCTGCGGTCCGCTACTTCGGTCGAGCAGATCTGGTCTGTGCCCCTGGTCGTGGGATTCCTGGACGTTCCCGCGCTGAAAGCGAAGTACGGCCACCTGAGCCCTGGTCTGGTCAGGATGAACGTCGGAAACATGCTCCGCAAAGCGATCGAACGCCTGGAAGCCATGCCCGAGGGACCCTCTGCTGAAATTTCTGAAACAAAGTGAAGGCTGAAATTCTCTCCAGCAGTTGCAGATTCCCAGATGGCAATTGAAATTACACAGGTAGGCCGCGCCAACAATAGGTTTCGAGCCGAGGTTCTGTTGGGGAATCCCGGGCATCATCAGATCTTAGCCTCTGCTGGGGTCAATGCCATGGGGCCTGAGGCCGTTCAGGAGATCCTCTTCCTGGTGCTTTCCTTCAAGGATGAGTATTTTCGAGAGAGTTTTGACCCCTGGGGTGACCGTGACTTCATTTCAGTCGAATATCGTGGCCAAAGGATCTTTGCGAAGATCGACACTCTGGATCCAAGCATGGAATTTATGAGCCCGGATCCAGTGGATGACCTGGTGACGGTGCGGGTCTTGACGGTGATGCTGCCGGAGGAATACTGATTCGTGCCCCATGGGTTTCGAAATTCTCGAGGCCCAGCGCAATGGAGAAGTTCATGACTGGCGTCCACCCATCAACGATTTCCAGGACATGAAGCGCAGCGGCACGGCCACCTCCGAAACCCTCGACGCGATCCTTTCAACCGGCAACGTCTGGGAGAAGCCCTCGTTCCTGGTCAACTGCCTCCCGAGTGGTCTGGGGACTGATGCCCTGCTGGAGATCCTCCAGCATCACCAGATCCACCCCCTGTCGCTGGCACTTTGTTACGGAAACCGGAGAAGGGCGCTGAATTTACTTCGTCGCCTGGGCCTCGCGGAGGCCTTCGGATCCTGGATAGGGCCGGGTGGAAGGTTTCGACTTCAGGACACGTTGGTGGAACGTCTTCCCCCGGGTCTGTTGCTCAGGGGCGACTCCCTCATCACCGACTGCCCTGCCCTGGAGGATCTCGGGGACGGCCTGAAGTGCATGATTGGCAACCTCACCATTGCCCACTGTCCTCGACTTCAGCGGTTACCCAATGGCCTGGAGACCATGCCCTTGACAGGGAAGATCGTCAACGCGGACGGCTCCGAGGAAGCCCTGGGTCCTTCAGGCGGAAATCTCGTGCTGGAGGACTGTCCCGAGTTGTCCGGTTTCGGGAAGGACACCAAGGTCCGGGGCCAGGTCATCGTACGGAACTGTCCAAGTTACCGAGGGAAGTTCAGGCGCTCGTCTGTGACGCTCCTTGAGCGGCGGCCTGGCTGATTGCTGCCTTGGCTAAAATCTATTTGGAGTGACCATGTATGGGTGCGACCTCCCTCGCCTAGAAATATTTCCGGAAAGAATCGTGGAGATTCTATCTCTCCACGTCTGCCCTACCTACTCGGGCCTTATCGAGGGATACCCGGACAAAACTTTGAATGATCTAATCCTGGACCACCTAGTAAGTGAGGCGTGTCGAATTTACTGTCTGGACCGCACCGTGGATGATGAGGCGTGCACAAAAGGAAAGAGATCACCCCAACGTCCGTTCCTGATCGAGCCCATGCTTTTACCTTCTCCGGCCCCGATCTTCAACCTGCGCTGCCAGATGGAAAACCTTCCAGGTTTCACATGGTTCGCTCTTCTTCAGTCTGGCCCCAAGCTGGGGCAGCCGAGTGATACAACCACGGAGATGGTCGTGGTCTGGCTTCAAAACAGCATCCAATTCTGTCCCGACACCGCTGCCAATCTGTGGAATCTTCCCTGGGACGAATGGGCCTGGTCGTATAGAGCAGGCGACATTTGAGGGACCTGGAAGATTCAGCGCGATAGTGATGTTCAAGGAGGGCCGAAAATCCCAGGCCAGGGTTTCTAAGGGTGGACATGCGGCCCTGACAAGCAAGCCCCATACCAAGGACCGTGCCCAGGAACTCCGGAACCAGTTCCTGACCTGCAATCGGGCCCTCTTCTTCATGGCCAGCCTTGCCCGGCTATGGTGGCTTTGGCGCGGGGCTGGCTCTGGGTAATGGGAAGGAGTTGCTCCAACTTTACCATTACCACCTCCTGGGAGGCTGGAGACGGTGGAGGATTTCCTGACGCTCGTGAATAGGGTAGGCTGCGGTTCTGGGCGCCTCCCTGGTGTTCCGTTCGTTCGTGGGCCAGGGGAGGGGCTTACACCTCAACCTTGGGCGTCACTTCGTCGGCTTCTTGTTCTTGGCCTTGCCGATCACCAGCCAGACGGTGCGGCCCTCCCTCTTGGCCTCCCGCATGGCGGCGAGCGCGCCCTTCAACCCGACCAGCTCCGAATCCTGCGTCTCCGTATCCACTTGAAGGATCTGGCCTTCCGAGAGGTTTGGAAGGATTTGTTGCAGTTCTTGGACCTCCCGCTTACTCATGAGACCCCCATGAGGTTTCGCGTCCGGATGGTCCGGAATGAAGAACCCCTCGCCCGTCGTCAGGGCGTTCAGCGGGAGGTGGAAGAGCTTTGAAATGGCCTTCAAGGTGGCTGCAGACGGACGGCTGATATCCTTCTCCCATTCGCTGATCAGGCTTTGGCTGGAACCGAGGGCCTCTGCCAAGGCGCCCTGGATCCATCCCCACGCGACCCGGACCGCCCGAATCCGTTGTCCCAGGGTGACTGGAGGAGAACTCGGCCTCCGGGGCTGACGTGAACCACCCCCGGCGATCATTGACGGACCTCGAAGGGTGTGATAAAATCGGAATCCGATAATACATCTCTGCCATCGACCCCCCCTATCTTTTCGGGGCAAGTCTTGAAGGCCAGAGCCATGCCCAAATCGTAGCAGAGGGTGTGGTGCTGGACCGCCAAACCGTCCGGAATCCGCTCTTCGCCGGTGCCGGTGCGTCACCAATGCAGCACCTCTCGTAAACGAGGTTTTTGATGCCCAAGCTTGGTGGTCCTGAAAACTTCACAAGAGCGGACATTGGTCCTCCTATGGGAGAGATTCTTCAGGAGTAAAACACCCGCAAAATCCATCCATCAAGATGGTGTGAGTTTTACTGTAGTTCAAAACCAAAAAGGAGGAAGGCATGAAGACGAAATACCAGTTCAAGATCAAACTCAAGAATGGTGGAATCGAAAACGTCATCGTCGAAGCTGACAACTCCGGAAATGCCCGGGCGTTGGTGGAAGCCCAATATGGTATAGGATGCATCATGAGTGGACCAATAGTTGTCAAATAGAAAATTCAGATAGATGGCTAATTTTCTTCTGGCGATAGGTTCAAAGTAGTTAAAGCGCCCAACCAATACAGGCAATAGGTCAGGATCAACATCATCATGGGGTAAGTTGATATTTGGATGGACTGAGTATCAGCGTCACACATGCTTGGCATCTCATTGGGGAGGATAAAATGGTTCTATTCCCAGAAATGTTCACGATCGAAGGACAAGGTGAACTTGCCATTGAGCTCCAAAAAGCAGTCGATGACAGCGATGATATCGAAATCATTCAATTTTTGCCAAAAATAATGAAAAATATTGCTGAATTAAATAGTGAGTGGAGTAATATTTTGCAAGAAATTTCATCTGATGATGAATTCAATGATGTTGTCACTGATTATTTAATTGAATCCTTGAGCCAAAACTTAATTGATTTATATGAACACGATGGTTTATCAAAAAACCTTAATAAATTAATTCAGAAATCCTCAGTGAAAGCACCAATCTCTGTCCTGGTTCGATCTTGTAAAATAGGGAAAATCTCAAAGTCACAATTTTATAGATATATGGGAAAAATTCTTCCAACGATTAATGATCGTGAAATTATTGATTCAATCCGCGATTATGCTAATCGCGAACTTGGGTGAATAGTTGGAAAGAGTATATTAGAACCTGGGGTTTCCAATGTTCAAGCTGATCTTGGCTCTTGTCTTTTCAGTCACCCTGACCGCACAAGATAAGGTTGCGGTTTATGCGATGACAGAAGCCACTGGCTATGATGATCAATTGGTGAATCTTTATAGAGGCGATAAGCTTCTGGATCGGGATTCGAAGATTCCCGGAATCATGAACGATCGACTCGATGGCAACGAGAACATTACCTGTGTATTAGCTCATGAGAAGGGCTATCGTTATCTGATCTATCTAGAACAGAGCCAGATTCAAAAGACTAACTACGATGTTCCGATTTATACCTACACAATTAATGTCATCGACCTGAAGGAAATGATCAAACTCAGTCAGACCTACCCAACAATTAAAGAATGTTTTGATCCGCGAATGGTTGACCAAATCCAACGGATAATCGGGATCAAGGATTTTGGTCACGTAACAGAAGTAATAGGTGACACAATCAGAATCAATAATCCTATATTCCGTGGCGAACGCTATCAACATTATCAAATAATCCGTAATTTTTTCACTGTCGATCTCAATACCGGTGTGAAGATAACCAAACCAACCATCATTGGGTATGGTGTAGGCACTGACTCCGGTGATATACATTTGATCACTGGGGCCAACCTCGTCACTCCTGGCTGCATCGTGAGGGTGAAATGAGATTCCTGCTGAGTTTCCTCTTCTGCCTGGGCCTCTTTGCTCAAAATCCAACCGCGATTGGTGTGGCCAATGGGACCACCCCGGAAGCTGCAAATCTGGCTCAAATTGATGCAGTCAAGATGATCCTTATTCAATACCGGGCTTCGGTGTCATCATTCTCCAGGGATGTGGTCAAGACCGGCTCCGCTGATCAATTCTCTGCCGGTTCTGTGGTTTATGTGGCCTTCTCTGATATCGCTGGCCTTCGAATCAATAAGACCTGGGTCCAATCCGGGCATTCCTACTGTGAAGCTTCCCTGGATGTTTCTACTCTCTACCGAACCACTGAGCAACAGGAAGCGTTACAACGGCATGTTATTGACGGTCTATTGGCGAGCCCGTTGGATTCAGACAAGATTGTCTACTTGAAGACCGCTTGGTCCAACTATCTGGACATGAAGCATCAGTCGGAAGTGTTTGGGTTTAATATCCCATTCAGGGATTACAACCTCTATCCCAGGCTCGAGGATTTCCGGCTCACTTACAAATTTTCAAAAGATTGTGCGAACATAGCACCTAAAAATCCACAATGGTGGGCTGGTTCTGCGGTCATTGATCCTCAGACAATCATTCGGATTGTTGCGGCTACGGACAACTCTAGATCCTCTAAGACGATGGAAATAGAAGTCCAAGGGATGTATATTGCGAAATCCTGGTCGCTATCTCCTTATGTTAGTGCGGACGAGATAGCCCTTGATGTATTACTCAATGGAAAGCCACATACAATCCGGGAGCGGTTCCTGGCAGGTGATGGATTCCCTTCTGAATCTGACATGATAAGTGTCCTGGCCAAGGCGCTTAAGGAGGAACTTGACAAATTGAAATGATTGCAATGTTTTTTTATCGTGCGGTGAACCATAACCTTCTAAGGAGACTGGAATGAAAAAGCAACTGCTCACCTTCTCGATCTGCTGCTCCGCTTGCGCCGTGTTCATCGGCTGCTCCAAGCCCACCCCGGTTCAGATGACTCCCCAGGCCGCTGTGGTCCAGGAGCAGATCTCGGATGGTCCGGTTCTCCCGGTGACCACCACCAAGACCAGGAACGCCCCACTCTGGATCGACAACGCCGACAGGGACGGACACCTGAATGCAGTTGGCATCGCGAAGCCCAATTCCAACAATGACAAATACATCCAGCGGACCCAGGCGGTGAATCGGGCCTATGCAGCCCTGGCACAGAAGCTGCAGCAGCAAGTGGACAGCCTCTACCAGGAACTGGCGACCACGCTCGATACCGGCAAGATGATGGCGAACACCGATACCAAGTTCACGCTCCAGACCTTCGTGTCCCAACAGATGAAGGGGGCCACGGTTCCCTACTTTTGGACTGACACCGATGGAACCCTCTACGCCCTGGCCAAGCTGAGCGACCACGCCAGCTACGACGCCTTGAATTCGGCGCGACCCGACCTCGCCCAGGCCATCAAAGAACTCGAAGCCAAGAAAGCCCAGCAGTGATGACTACCATCCGGAAGCTCACCGACGATAGGGAAGAGTTAGAGACTCGGGGCATCATTTAGCGTAATTAGATTTCCATTGGGTGAAGTCACCCGTTTTGGCACAATCCACCAAACCCAAAACAGAGGAGATGAACAATGCACGAGTACCAGTTCAAGATCAAGCTAAGTAATGGCGGAATTCAGAATGTTGTTGTGCAGGCCCAGAATTCATCCAATGCGAAAGCATTAGTTGAAGCGCAGTATGGCAAGGGCTGCATCATTTCTGGACCCATCATTAAATAGAAACTGAAATGGGAGGCGAAATGATCTACTCCTTCAGGTTTCTTTTCCCGGTATGGATGGCCTGCATTCCAAGTTTAGCCGCAATACAATCGGCCTCGAACCCAGCCAACAATGGTAAAAATATTACCTTCAGACTAGGGGGAATTGGTCCACTCAGCGGTGCCGCTGCTTCCTTTGGTCAGTCGGTCAAGAGGGGTATAGGATTGGCAGTCCAAGAATGGAACGCAAATGGGGGTGTTCTTGGCGTTCCAATCACACTCTTTTTTGTTGATGATCAAGGAAATTCGCAGAGTCAATCCGCTTTTATGGAACTTATTCAAAAAGACCATGTGTCTGCAATCGTGGGGCCGGTCCAATCAGGTGTTGCTTTGGCAGGTGCTCCAATTTGCCAAATTGGGAAAGTTCCAATGATCACCCCTACTGCGACAAACCCACTGGTCACCCAAGTAGGAGATTTCATTTTCCGAGCAGGTTTCATTGACCCTTATCAGGGTGATATAAGTGCAATATTTTGTTATAAAAATCTAAATAAAAAAAGAGCCGCATGCCTTTATGATATGGGCAATGGGTATTCGATCGCTCTTTCCGAAAGCTTTACAGCCAAGTTCACTCAACTTGGTGGGCAGGTCATAGCAATAGAAGGTCATCCCAGTGGTATCATTGATTTCAATACCCAGCTCCGGCGTATTTTAAATAAACAACCAGATGTTTTATATATTCCAGACTATTTCAATGATGCTGCAAACATTGTTCGACAAGCACGCTCTTTTCATTATTTCGGTCCTATCGTTGGTGGTGATGGTTTGGATTCTCCAGATTTTGTCAAAATTGGAGGATCAGCAACTACGAATACATATTATACAATGCATTTTGTGAATGACGATCCACGACTCGCAGTTAAGGATTTTCTGAGAACTTTTAATTCCAAATTTGGACCGGATAACAATTACAAGGTCGCTGCGCTTGCATATGATGCAACGAACCTCATGCTAGATGCGGTCAAGCAAGCTGGCAGTTCTGATGGCACCGCCATTCGCGATGCTTTGCAGGCAACCAATACTAAAAATGTTTGTGGAAATTTCTATTTTGATGAATATAGAAACCCAGTTAAATCTGTCCCAATTGTCAAGGTACAAGATGGAAGGGTTTTATATTTCACTACAGTAGAACCATTAATGCCAAAGAAAAAATCTGCACCGGTGATTCCCTCGGATAGCCAGCCCACTGCACAAAAGGCTCCCGATCCTTCGACAATACTACCCCCGGTAGATTTACATGCCATGGCAATGCAAGGGGACAGAGAAGCACAATTCAAATATGGTTTGGAACTGGCGCCACAGAATACCTTGGAGGGGTTGAGCTGGATTCGAAAAGCTGGAGAGCAAGGGCATGTGATGGCCCAGAGAGTCCTTGGCAATTGTTACAACGTCGGCAACGGGATCCCACAGGACCACGTGGAAGCGGCAAAGTGGTACCGGAAGGCTGCGGAGCAAGGGGATGTCGAGGGGCAGTTAATGCTGGGATCATATTGTTTTCGTGGCGATGGGGTTCCACAAGACTATGCCGAGGCAGTGAAGTGGACCAAAAAGGCTGCCGACCAGGGGCATCCGCAAGCGCAGTTTAATTTTGCCTTTTGCTACTCATCAGGGCATGGTGTCCAGCAGGATTTTGCCGAAGCAGCAAAGTGGTATCGGAAATCAGCAGACCAAGGAAATGCCCTAGCTCAGGATTTTCTTGGGCAGTGCTATCAACTTGGACAAGGTGTGACCAAGGATGATTTCGAAGCATACGTGTGGTTCTTAGTCGCAAAGGCTAATAAACACATGAAAGATGCTGCTACTAAACTTTCTCCGCAAGAATCTGAACGTGCTATAGGGCGAGCCAAAATACTACAAGATGAAATTCAGGCTCGTCAAAAGAAAATCCAACAATGAAAAAATCGTTTAGTTTTGCTTATGATAGTTATGTAATTAATTCTAATTCTGTAAATATTGTGTTGAAATTTAGCCAAAACAAACACTGATTTTTTTCTAAACAATAACAAAATTGGAGCATTTTTTACTCCGTCAGTTTCATCCGAACAACAAATTAACCAGACAACCACGGAGCAACTAACATGCATAAATCATCAATCGCTCTAGTTCAATCGATCATGCTGCTTTCATTATTTACCGGGTGTGAATCGGAAGCGGAAAAAATTAAAAAGGAACGTGTTCAAGCGGAAATTATTCAGAAACAAAAAATTCGAGAAGAGCTCGGAGAACCAATCACTACTGAAATAATGACTGTTGGCTCTCAAATAGCCACAGAGTCCGACAAAAGAATATTTTCAAATTGTAAAGCTTGGATTCATAAAGAAAAGAGCCAATTGACAATCAAGTTTGATACTAAGGATTTAACTTCAGATGATCATCCTAATGTCATAGCTGGGCATCTATTAATAAGAATGTTTGATGCAAACGGTAACCATGTAAACAATATTATAACAAAAGAATTATACACATTTCGAAAAAGTAAAAATAATTACCTAAGCATGGGTAATAATGATGGTCCTTTATCAAATGCCATTGTGTTAAATGATAATGAAAACTCGTTACAGTTTTTTATTAATCAACGAGATGCTACAATTATACGCTCCCTGGAGTTTGGTTTTTTGTATCCCTGACCTATGCGGCCTTACGACATAAGATTACTGTATGTCGTGGAACACTGTTTGACCTTTCCGGTTGCCTTCGAGTTGACATTCCTTGAAATGGACAGCTGAGAAGCTCAGAACAAGACCAAGGAGAACACATCATGATTGACAAAAAAGCTACAAAATGGTTGAAAATTTTTGGTTATATTGTGATTACATTTTTTGTGGCAATTATAATTTTTGTTGGGACTCGAACCATTAGATCATCCAGCGATAGTCGTAAAGTAAAAGAATCAGAACGATCGGTGGTTGGATCTCCACAAATTGGGTTTTCGTCTAGAGAAGAATTTAATTCAAAATGAAACGAATCGGTGTCTGAAATGGCAAATAACTTGAGAAATAGTCAAAATAATTCGGATCCAACTCTGTACATTGGATTTTTAGATAGTATTCATATAAATTCATTAAGTATTCAAGATGGTCTTTCTGAATTTGACAAAAAAAGCTTGGTAAAGTTTTCGACGTTAATTTTGTTGAAAGTTCAAATAGCGGAATTTTGTATATTGATCCAAAAACCAATAAATTTAATGGTTTTCCCATATCGACAGTTAACAATGCTCTTGCAAATTCATTCATGATTGTTGCAATTTATAAATCACTTGGTTATGATAAATTCAAGGCAATGCGGGAAACAGACATGCTCATGGAAAACTCAAGGAAGGAATCCGCTTTTGGAGAGGCATCTAAACACTATGATGGTGGTTATACTGTACATTTTGGAGTAATTGGTATATCTATTGATTTTAGACCAGATGGATACTTGGCCGATATTGATGGATCCAACAACACGATTGTTCAGAATTTGCCTTCATCTCCTACGACAGCACCAATTCCGCATGCTGTTATCGAAAATCTGCCGCAATCAACAATTATTACTGACAATAGCATCCCTTCAGACCTTTCCTTGGAGAGCGGGGGCGGCCCAACTATCCTTTCAGCCCCAGAGTCCAACAAAAAAGGCCTCCAGGCCTGCCGCGAGTCAAACTTTGAAATGGCGATCCAGGAATTCAAAACTGCTGTAAGATTGAATCCCACCAATGCAGAATATGTAAACAATCTTGGCTACGCCTATGAGATGGTCGGGAAATATGCATCGAGCAACTATTTCTGCAAGAAGGCATTAGATCTGGCACCTAGTCAAACGGCTGCCTTTGGAAATCTCGCCTTCAACTTTGCTAAGTTGGACCAACCCAAACAAGCTGGTGATTATTGGGACAACTATATTGCAAATCTGCATATTGGTCCGAAGCGACAACGGGGCCTTGACTACCTCAAGGATAGAATGGCCAAGGAAAGCGATCCGAGATTAACTGATTCAATCCGTAAAGCACTCGAACGAGCAGGCGCCATTTGAAATGGGTCTTGATGTCGCTAATTTGAATTGTATTATGTTTGACTACAGATTCTTGTTATCCCCACTGTCAGCTATCTGCGTCCCATTTTGGAAAGGCTAGCCTGGCCCATGGTAACGGTCACAGGTGTTCAACGTGCCAGTTCCAGACCTTCCGCATCTGAGCCTCGCGGTCCTTGTCCATGCACCCGTCAAGGCTGTAGAACCATTTTTCAAACGAATCCCGCGTGCGGTGGTAGTTCGACTCCCTCAGCAGGGTCTCGTTCCAGGTTCCCGGCTCGATCGAAGCGGGGCCGATGTGGGCCGCCTTCTGGGGAAGGTTCGTCAGGATTTCCTCGGCAAGGTCCCTCAGCACCCCGATGGCCTTGTAGGTCTTCGCCCTCTTCCCGCTGAACCATGTCCCCTTGACCAGCGCCAGCAGCCCCACCTCCTGGAATATCTCCAGCGCGCGGGAGAACTGCTTCTGGCCGGCCGCGGCGGTCTTGAAGGTGAACCCGCACATCACGGCCTGTTTGACCAGATTGGGCTGGGAGAGGGCGATCTTGGTCAGGGCCCGCTTCGAAAACCCCAGGATGTACCTGATGAGGAATTCCTGGAGGTGGTTGAGGCCCATGTCCGGCAGCTCCCCCTCGTAGAGATGCCATCTCGTGGCCTCTTCCGGCCCCTCGGTTGAGTCGAGGATGGCCGAGTGGGCCGGGAGCAGGTTCAGGCGCTCCCGAAGCAAGGAGAATACCTTCTCGCGCAAGAGGAACCGGGTGAGGGCGGAGGGGCTCCGATCGATCGCCTCCCGCTCCTCCAGGTCGAGGAGCCAGTCCAGGGTGTCGAGGGCGATGCCCGTGGTCATCTCCACGTCGTCAGGGACCCTCACCACGAAGAGGATCTTGGCCTTCCCGGACGGGGATTCCACCACCAGGCCCAGGTGTCCGTATTTCCAGGAGAGGTATTCCCTGAACCCATCCCAATCTTCGAAGTCACCGGGAAGGGTGTCGAAATCCGCCACCACCAGCTTGAGGAAGGCCGACCACAAATCCAGGCAGGGCAGCGACTTCTTGTCCCGCTTCTTGAGGGAGTTCAGCAAGGTACCGTTCAGGTTGGTTCTCCAGAATCCCGATTTCCCAGGGATGGGGAGGGCGTACTTGATGGGAACCCCGTCCAGGGGCAGGGCGAATTCTGTGGTCAGGGCTTCAAGGGCATCATCGAAGGTCCAGTCGCCTTCAGAGGGAAGGAAACTGAACTCAGCGGAAGCCTGGAGAGAGGTTGGCGTCATAGGGGATGGGCTCCAGAGGGCAGGACCATCCCGCCATATCTAATAACCTCCCCTCGCTGGCCCCGGCGGATTAAGGTTGATATTTTCAACTATGCTTAAACTTTACCCTTCTAGTGAGTTTTCCTTAGCCTCTTCCTTCCACAAGGAATCGCCACTCCCGGATGGCCTCCAGGATGAATTTACATAATCGAATAATAATTGTTCAGGTTCCACGGTACCGGGCTGCAGCAACACCAAGGCTCCCGGGGGGTGGTAAAACTATAATAGACATTCCTGAATCCCAGCGGACCAATACCAGACAGAACAAGTCGGAAACCTCTCTCGGGCGCTGGTTGCCTGCATGTTGAGGGTGGCCACGTCAATTGCTCGACAACCAGGTTGGTAAAACTGCCTCTCTGTGCTCAACTCGTAATTAATACCAGCATTCGAAATACCCCCGACCAAAGGATCCTTTCGATAGGGGGTGAAGAATGGCGAAAGTAGGACTTTCAGCAGTGCCCAACCAGAATCCCCAACCCCATGCCTGATCTCGCCCCCGAACAACGCGCCCGGCAGCAAATCGATGCACAACTGGTTGCGTCGGGGTGGGTTGTGCAGGATTACAAGCAGTTCAACCCTGGCGCAGGACGGGGCGTCGCGCTGAGGGAAGTGCCCCTGAAATCCGGCAAGTGCGATTACCTGCTGCTGGTGGACCGGAAAGCCGTGGGGGTGATCGAGGCCAAGAAGGAGGGCACCCTTCTATCCGGTGTCGCAGAACAGTCGGGCCACTACGCCGCAAACCTGCCGGATTTCTTTCAGACGATGACGGGCGGATCGCTGCCCTTCCTATACGAATCCACTGGTGTGGAAACCGTCTTCCGGGATGAGCGCGATCCCGGGCCTCGTTCGCGGCGAGTCTTCTCCTTCCACCGACCAGAAACGTTCGCAGCTTGGCTGGCCGAACCTGACACCCTCCGTGCCCGACTTGCGGCCCTGCCCACAGACCATCCGCTTCCCGCCCAGAACCTCCGCACCTGCCAGTTGGAAGGCATCGCGAACCTGGAAGCCTCCTTCGCTGCCGATCGCCCCCGGGCCCTCATCCAGATGGCCACAGGTGCAGGCAAGACCTACACCGCCTGCAGCTTCACCTACCGGCTCATAAAGTACGCCGGAGCCAAGCGTGTGCTGTTTCTGGTGGATCGCGGCAACCTGGGCCGTCAGGCCATGGCTGAGTTCCAGCAGTTCGTCGCTCCGGACACGGGCCGCAAGTTCACCGAGGTTTACAACGTCCAGCACCTCACCTCGAACAACCTTGATCCCGTGGCGCGGGTCACCATCTGCACCATCCAGCGCCTCTACGCCATGCTGCGGGGCGAGGAGTTGGATGAGGATCTGGAAGAGACCTCTGGCTATGAAGTGGCCACCGCCGATGATCGCCCTCGAGACGTGGCGTACACGGAACGAGTTCCCATCGAAACCTTCGATTTCATCGTCACGGACGAATGCCACCGCTCCATCTACGGCCTCTGGCGGCAGGTGCTCGAATACTTTGATGCCCATCTCATCGGCCTCACCGCCACGCCATCCAAGCAGACCATCGGATTCTTCAAGCAGAACCTGGTGATGGAGTACAACCACGAGCGGGCCGTGGCCGACGGCGTCAACGTGGGCTACGAGGTCTACCGCATCAAGACCGAGGTCACCGAGCAAGGCGGAAAGGTTGAGAAGGGTTTCTACGTGGACCGGCGCAGCAAGGAGACCCGTGCCGTCCGCTGGGAACGGCTTGACGAGGATCTGGCCTACAACGCCAAGGACCTCGACCGCTCCGTGGTGGTTCCCTCCCAGATCCGCACCGTCCTCCAGGCCTTCAAGGAGGCCCTGGCCACCGAACTGTTCCCCGGCCGCGTCCTGGTACCCAAGACCCTCATCTTCTGCAAGGACGACTCCCACGCGGAAGACACCGTGCACCTAGTGCGCGAGGTGTTCGGCAAGGGCAACGATTTCGCCAAGAAGATCACTTACAAGACCTACAACCCCGAGACCCGGCGCTACGAAAAATCCGAAACCCTCATCCAGGAATTCCGCACTTCGCCGACGCTACGCATTGCCGTCACCGTGGATATGATCGCGACGGGGACCGACATCAAGCCCCTGGAATGCCTGCTCTTCCTGCGGGACACGCACAGCCGCACCTACTTCGAGCAGATGAAGGGCCGGGGCACTCGCGTGCTCACCCCGACAGACCTGCAGGCCGTAAGCGGCGCGGACGCACGCGCGAAAACCCATTTCATCATTGTGGATGCGGTGGGCATCTGCGAAAGCGACAAGACCGACTCCCGCCCCCTGGAGCGGCTGCGCACCGTGTCCATGGACACCCTACTGCTGGGCATCGCCCTCGGCAAACGCGATGAGGACACCCTCACCACACTGGCTGGACGACTCGCCCGTCTGGATCGCCAGATCACTCGGGACCAGGCCAAGCAGTTTGTTGAGCTATCGGGCGGCCATTCCTTGTCCCAACTCTCCGGCACCCTGTTGAAAGCCATCGATCCAGATGCCATTGCTGAACGGGCCACGGGGCAGGCCGGGGCTTCACCTGCGGATGTGGACCTGGAGGCCATGGCCAATGCCCGGAAGATCCTAGCCGACGAGGCCTGCGCCCCCTTCGACGCGCCAGCCCTAAGAGAGGCCCTGGTCAAAGCCAAGAGAGATGCGGAGCAGACCATTGACACTGTCACCGTGGACGCGGTGCTGAGCCAGGGCTTTGACGCGGCCGCGAAGGAGAAGGCTGGCGCTCTGCTGCACTCCTTCCGTGATTACATCGACGCACACCAAGCCGAGATCGAGGCCCTTCAAATCCTCTACAGTCGGCCCCACAAGCAGCGCCTCACTGAACCCATGCTCAAAGCCCTGGAGCAGAACCTCCGCGACCACCATGCCGCTTGGACAGAGGATCGCCTCTGGGACGCCTGCTCCGTGGTCGAACCAGCCAAGGTCAATGGCCGCTCTCAGGCCGGGCGCTTCGCCGACCTGGTGGCGCTGGTGCGCTTCGCCTTGGATCAGCAGCCCCTGCTGGCCCCCTTCGCCGACTCTGTGGCCCAGCGTTTTGACACTTGGCTCCAGGCCAAGACCAAAGCGGGTAATGCCTTCACCGACGACCAGGTGGCCTGGCTGACCCTCATCCGCGACCACATCGCCACCTCTTTGAGCATCGAGCCCGCGGATCTGGAGCTGTCACCATTTAATCAGCGGGGCGGGTTGGGGAAAGCGCACCAGATCTTTGGAGAGCAGTTGCCCAAGCTGCTGGATGAAATGAATGAGGTATTGGCGGCATGAGTTGGTCGATTGTCAAATCTGGTAATTTGTTTTCATTCGTAACGAGTGGCTCTCGTGGTTGGGCCAAATTCTATAGCGACAAGGGGCCAGTGTTCTTACGAATGGGAAATCTCGACCATGATTCAATCTCTTTGGATCTACGAGATATTCAGAGGGTTCGCCCACCCGGTGACACAGAGGGAACGAGAACCCGCGTCCAACCATTGGATATTTTGATTTCGATTACTGCTGATGTTGGCATGATTGGTATCATCCCTGATAACTTCGAGGAAGCCTACATCAATCAACATGTTTCCTTAGCTCGTCCACGCTCGACAGTGCATCCGCAGTACCTTGCGTGGTATCTCTCAAGCCCAGCTGCGCAACGGCAGTTTCGCGAACTACAACGTGGTGCCACTAAGGTTGGCCTTGGATTGGATGACATCCGTGCAGTCGATGTGCCTCTTCCTCTTATTCAAGAACAGCGTCGAATTGTGGCAGAAATCGAAAAACAATTCACTCGGCTAGATGTAGGGGTAGCCGCGTTGCGGCGAGTGCAGGCCAATCTCAAAAGCTACCGCGCCGCCGTCCTCAAAGCCGCCTGCGAAGGCAGCCTTGTTCCCACTGAAGCCGAACTCGGCAGAACTGGGATTGAACATAAAACCTTTGAAAGTGGTGAGACCCTGCTCGCCAAGATTTTGACCGAGCGCAGGAAGAACTGGAAGGGGCGGGGGAAATACAAGGAACCAGCCACTCCGGATGTGTCTTCTCTGCCTCGTTTGCCAAAGGGATGGACTTGGGCCACAGCAGATCAACTCACGAGTGTAATTACGGATGGAGAGCACATCACGCCAAAACGCACTAGTTCAGGCATTTTACTTCTTTCGGCTCGGAATGTACTAGATGGGCAAATTTTATTGGATGATGTTGACTATGTGCCTCAGTACGAATACGATCGGATTGCTAAACGACTCGTTATTGTGCCCGGAGATGTCCTTCTTTCCTGTTCAGGAAGTGTTGGTCGTTCAGCAGTCGTTCCAGAGGGTCTGCAATTTACTCTTGTGCGAAGCGTGGCTGTGCTGAAACCCTTGTTTGGGATGGGGAAGTACCTTTCTATTGCCTTGCGCTCTCCATTTCTTAAACAACAAATCACAGAAAAACAGACCCAGACTGCACAAGCCAACATTTTTCAAGGAAAGATAAAAGTCCTATGCCTTCCTCTTCCCCCACTTGCAGAGCAAAGGAGGCTGGTTGCAGAAGTGGAACGGAGGTTGAGTGTGATAATGGAGCTAGCGACAATGGTTTCCGACAATCTTCAACGAGCCGCCAGGCTTCGCCAGGCCATTTTGCAAGAAGCCTTCACCGAAGAACATGTGCAGTCATGAGCGAGCCCGCCGCCCTTGTCCAAAAATTATGGAATTACTGCAACATCTTGCGGGATGATGGCCTGTCCTATGGGGACTACGTCGAGCAGTTGACGTTCCTCCTCTTCCTGAAGATGGCGGACGAACAGTCGAAGCCGCCCTTCAACAAGACCTCACCGATTCCCAAGGGCAAGGATTGGCCTGCCCTGTTGGCCCAGGATGGCGACGCACTGGAGATCCACTACCGGCACACGCTGGAGGATCTGGGCCAGCGGCCCGGCATGCTGGGCGTCATCTTCCGAAAAGCACAAAACAAGATCCAGGACCCGGCCAAGCTCCGCCGCCTCATCGTGGACCTCATCGACAAGGAGTCCTGGTCCAGCCTGTCAGCAGATGTGAAGGGCGATGCCTACGAGGGTCTGCTGCAGAAGAACGCTGAGGACGTGAAAGGAGGAGCCGGCCAGTATTTCACGCCCAGGGCCCTCATTTCCGCCATGGTGGACGCGGTGGTCCCCCAGCCGGGCGATGCCATCTGCGACCCAGCTTGCGGCACCGGGGGTTTCCTGTTGGCAGCCCATGACTACCTGTCCAAGCATTACGCCCTCGATCGGGCTCAAAAGATGCACCTCAAGAGCGGCACCTTCTTCGGCATCGAGCTGGTGGACAGCGTCACGCGCCTCTGCGCCATGAACTTGCTGCTCCACGGCATTGGCGGGGATCTAGAGGAAGATCTGCCGGTCGTCACCAAGGACGCCCTGGCCGGGAAACATGGCGAGTACGAACTCGTTCTGGCCAATCCGCCATTTGGCAAGAAGAGCAGCGTCACCATCGTCAACGAGGCGGGGGAGTCCTCAAAGGAATCACTCATCATCAACCGTGATGATTTCTGGGCCAGCACGAGCAACAAGCAGCTCAACTTCCTCCAGCACATCTTCACAATTCTCAAGCAGCATGGCCGGGCTGCGGTGGTACTGCCGGACAACGTGCTGTTCGAGGGCGGCGCCGGCGAGACCATCCGCCGCGAACTGCTCAAGCAGGCGGA
>PLSV01000203.1:26952-28563 GCA_003165235.1 Syntrophobacteraceae bacterium | reverse complement strand
CCTTTCCGCGCCTTCGTGGCGCACGATCATCCGCATATCGAATCATCTCAAAGCCTGCACCCGCCATAGCTACATCGACAGGGTGGAGATAAAGATTGGCAAGCAGGGGACTTACCACCGCCCCCTGAGGGCTGCCCTTCTCCGGGGTCCACAACGCCATATCCTCCAAAATATCTTGCTTGAGGAAGGACCCGATCAGTTCCAACACGCGCCCGTCCGCAATATAGCAGCCGATATCGGCCATCAGCGGATCATGTGGTATGTTGTCGAAGTAGGCTTTTATGTCGGCATCCACCATGTGCGTGTAGCCGGCGCGCAGGAGTCTTTCCACTTCACGCAGCGCGTCCTTGCATCCCCGCCTCGGGCGGAATCCATAACTATGACTGACAAACACATTCTCGAAGATGGGTTCGATCACCATCCGCAATGCTCCTTGAACGACTCGGTCCCGCACACAGGGTATTCCCAACGGTCGCTTTTCCTTGCTGCCGGGCTTATCAATATAAGCTCGGCGAATCGGTCGCGGTCGATAGCTTCCCGTGCGCAGAGCTTCGGAGAGCCGTGCGATCTCTTCCGCAAGGCCTTTCTCGAAATCTTCAATACTCTGGTGATCCGAGCCGGCGCCACCTCCGTTCCGCTTAACCGCCACCCATGCGGCGGTAAGAGTCGAAGGCCTCTGGATATTATCGATCAGGCTGAACCATACGCCTCCCTTCACCCCCTTGACGAGGGCCTCCAGCATGTGTTCCGTCCACACATGGCGTTCCACCCACTCCCAATCTTTAGGGCTGGCTTCTCCCGCTTGTATAGTCCCTTCGGGCACTACCGCGAGTTGTGTTTCGTCCTGTGCAGTCTTCACTCATCCACCTTCCTGCACCCCTTTGCTCCACGGGCATTACCCCGCTTCCATGCTCCTATGGGTGCTCTGACTCCTGTCCAGGGGGCTCTTCGTACCCTACCTAAGCGCAATGAACACCCACCTCGGCCTGAACAGGTCTCCCTGGTTAACACGGCACGAACTTCCCTGCATTCCGTCACCATCCACCCTACGTGCCCGATCATCGCTTTTCTGCTGCCCACCCAGCGTGACCGACTCCCGGAACCTGGTCTCCGACCGGCTACTCCACTGCCCTGTCGGGGTCTCGCAAACCTCTGGCAGACCTCGTGCTTTCGCCCGTGTCCCGGTCTGGACTTCACCATAGGACTGAAGGCTCGTTGATACGTAAGGCCGAAACTTGTTCGCTTTACTACGGACTGCAAGTTCGCCTCAGGCTGCTCTCCACCCCGCCTCGCGGCAACGCAGTTACCTTTGGCTATCGGGAGTGGACATCTCCCGTCAGAGGACTTGCACCTCTCAGATCGCACCTGCTCCCAGGCGCACAGTCCCCCGGCAGAGCCGGAGGATTACCCTGTTATTTAGGAATAGATTGGCAGTCTTCGAACGTATCTGCACGCATAAAGCCGGAAGGACTTTGTCCCAAACTCTATGTTCCACCAGCACTATCTAGCAGGATACCAAATCATGGATCGTAGAAAGCTTATCGTAAGCGTCCGGTCAACCGCATTTTCTAATACTAAGTTGCGATCAAGTTGAAGCAACCGAAAAGAGCG
>PLSV01000203.1:0-26944 GCA_003165235.1 Syntrophobacteraceae bacterium | reverse complement strand
CCGGGCATGGAGAGCTTTTCAGCTTTTTTGGTACTCACTTGAACACAACTTCGTATTAGCCGGATGAACCATTTTTCTGGAGGTCTTCTCAGAAGTGCAGGAATTTGAGCCCGGTTGAGAAGAAATTGCATACCCGCAGGATGCCCGATTCCCAGGACCCGTTATCCAGCGCCTCAACAGGGCATGTATCCCCCCTGGCACGAAGATTGCTCATCTTCACATCAGATTTCGGCCACAACGGGGGAGTTTACTGAAACAATAATTTAAACCAGGACAGGATCATGACTTACCAATGCATAAAATGCCTTGAGACCTGGGAAAATGGGAAACCGACCTCCGATGGTTATTACTCCCACGGGCTCTGCGCCCCCTGTCTGAAGGACGTATTGATCCCTCTCTACCGCAAACGGCAGGCGCGTGAAGGCAATTTTGACTGTTTCGGAAAATCCTCGGGTTTCTGCGACCAGACCAACTGCACGTATCGCCATATCTGCATTAATGCCTAATCGCCCTTCCCACCGCTGTAGCGCCAGTTGGAAATTCACCCGCCAATCGACTAAACAAATCCGGGTCGGCAAACATACCCGAATAGTTGAAAAATTAAACGGGATATGAGCTTAGGACGCAGCAGCGCTGTTAGCGCGCGCAGTTGGGTCAGGATGGGAGGCGAGATTCTATATTTGTCAGCCTTTCTTCAATGCTTGCGAGTGAATCGGTTGAGAGTTCCTGATGGGGTCGCGGAGAGAACATCGAGTTATTTGTCCACCAATCCATACCCATTTCTCTGGCCTTATCCACAGAGCAGATCACCAGACGAATCTGCAGGGTCAGGAGTTCGACATCCACCAATTTTATTCTGATATCACCGGCTATGACGATGCCCTTGTCCAATATGCGTTCGAGCAGGTCAGCCAGGTTCGTGCTCTCAATTGAGTGTTGTGCGGCTCGCTGCATTGCCATGTCACACCATCCTTATAGAAGCTTTCCGAGAGGTCCAAGGTCAAGATTGAGATCTTCTTCTTCCAAGAGAAATTCCCTTCGAAGCCTGTCTATTTCCTGAGCCTGCATCATCAGGGTCACACCAAGCCTCTCTATTTCAGCTTCAGAAAGATATCCGGCGTCAATGCGGCTTATTGCCTGACGCTCCAAGAGTTCGTGAATGAGTTTGACTAGTGTCAGCACAAGCCTTCCAAGCCCATTTTTGACGTTATTTTGATCAAGGTTGATCCTGGCAGCCGGGAAGCATGGCTTTTCACACCAATCAACAGATGAGCTGGAAGGGTAAGCTTCGCCCGCTTTCATTACATTGGCAAAATCCTTCAGGCTGTTAGATTCCACCTGATCTCCCGGCGGATTCATCGGCAGTCTCCCTTACTGTGCAGTATACTTTCGTGCGAGGCCGGCGTATTCGCTGATTTCACTTCCACGGTCTCCCTCAAAACCTCTCAGGACTTCAGGCGGATCAACAATTTCACGAGCGCCCTCGATCGACGTCAGCACAATCTGTAGACCCAGGTAGATGAGATCGATGTTCGCCACTGAAATCCGGACTTCCCCGATTAAAACGGCGCCCTTATTGAGTACGCGATCGAGCACCTCGCAAAGCGCGACATGTTCAGTGTCCCTGGGCGAGAGATCGTGCATGGACCACTCCTTGTTTTACAGACTGCGATGGTTCAGCAATGAAGGCACGGTCATTATTCTCAATCCTCAATAACAACCGTTTGTTCCTCCAGGTCGTCCAACCGATCGAGCAACTCTTTTTCCCGGGCATCGAATTCACTTGTTGAGATTTTCTCTGTCTCCAGCATCGTATAAAGCTCACTCAATTCAGCGGTTATCGCATCGGCTTGACCGGCCAGTTCCTGCCGGGCGGCTTCGTAGACTTTGTTGAAAACCCAAAGAATGCCCGAGACGGGGAAAAACAAGACATCATCGACGATCAGCACATCATTTCCTTTCGTGATTTGGAAAGGTCACGCTGAATCTTAGCGAGGAAATTTCAACGCCCTTGCATCAAAGCTTAAGTTCAATGTCAACAAAGTTATGCGGCGCCCAAGGACCGTTGTAGTCGAAGGCAAAATGGTTATCGAACAGTGCGGCCGCCTCGAATATGGCATTTTCAAATTTCGGCAACACCTTGTGTCCCACCAAACAGGCCAGGTTGATCACCTCCCGCTCATTTCGCGGTGAATTACGCTTCATCTCGACGCAACAAGGCGATAATGCTTCCTCCACTTTTTCAGCATAAGCTTCACGGTCCTCGTTAAGGATACGATCAAAGGTCCGCCCGACCTCTATTTTGTCTTCCTGGGCAGGCTCACGATGACTTCCGAGAAATCGGTCGCGGACAGCACGCAGTTCGGGATGGGAGAGGATAAAATATTCAAAAATGTTGGGCACATCCCAGATAACGTGCAAGCCCATTTCCACACAGCCTTTGACGCGACGAAGCTGATCGAGAAAAGCTTTCCGGTTGGCAGTAAGTATTTTTTGGACTGCTCCGGGGCTTTCCGCAATGATGCCGAATCTCATGGGCAGAGGGGTTGTGTCCTCCATGAGACGTTTGAGAACTGCCTGATGCGCTGCGAGGTTGCGACGTTCAGGACGAATTCTCGCATTGAGCATATCACTGATGACAGCCGCTATTTGCCCATCGGCAAGAGTGTGGACATCGCGTCCGTCAATGCCTAGTGGGCCATAGGTTCGATCGTCACCCCCGGCAATGATGGCGTATAGATACCTTCCGGCTCCGTTCGATGCTTGCGTGGCCATGTCCCGGCAGATCCTTTCACTCGTTTGATGTGCTCAACTGCGGCTGGTTCTCGAAAACGTAGATCGACATATTACCGGCCGGACATACGCGCACGGATTGAAGTCTGCCATCCATCGCTTTGATCTCCAGGAGATTGCCGCACACGTAGCACTTCACCTGGCCTTCATACTCATCATATGCTTCGTCGAGAAGCACCCCGAAACCGCAAGAAAGACAGTTGATTTTCATTTCCCGTTCTCCTCATTACTCAGATTAGGTCTATCCACCGCACCATTGGGAACTCCGGCAAACACTTTGCTCTACGGCTTCAAGCCGGTCCCCTCCCTACACCGGACGTTGGCGTTCGATCCCTGAGACCGGCCGTTGAATTCACCCTCCGGTTCCCGCCTCAGGGGCGCGCCAAAGGGGCATCAGAGCGGCTTGTTTTGCCTGCAGCGCTTCCGGTGTTCCATCCACTGATACGAAAGCCATTCACGGCGCAACTCTGCTGCCGCCAGGACGGTGTTTGCCTGGGCTATACGCCAACCGTCCACATGGAACAGAGGCAGGCCCGTAGATGAAGGACAGGCATGCTGACCTTTAATATTGCGGCTTGTGCGAATATGAGCCGAATTTCTCATCGTGATCATCAGCTATCCCCCCTTTCAGTATTTTAGTTTGAACCCGGCGCCGCTCTTCCTGCTTAGTTCCGACTTGTGTTCTTCCTTCCGTTCACCGACAGGAGAATCGTTGTTTAGTATATTCATTGCATTCAAAATCACAGTCTTCTCGGCGTCAATATCGCGGAAGCGCGAGTCGATGTTCCTCACGCGCGTGATCGCGCTCTCCCTTTCCTTCGCACGCCGAAACTTTTCCATCTCGAGGCAACTCAGCCTCATAAACGCCTTGTGCGGTATGATTGCCTCCCTCACCCTTCCCGAGTGAGTGCGAATGTCCTGGAGGCCTCGAATGGTCCTTGAAGAAATAGCCATACTACTGCTCCTCTTCCGGCGTCACCATCAGTGATGCTTGCCGGCAAGTCTCGTTTGGGCTCCGCAGATCTTCTGTATGATCTCTTCGACTTTCTGTGTCATAACCGGCTTGCCACCGCGCGTAACTTTCGCCGTATCCATGCTGAGAACATCTCTGCATACCCATCTGAACACAGGATCATCCCAGCGGGCGCTTCCGCCAAGGAGCGCAAGGACCCTGGAGATAACGATGCATGCGCGGATGGTTGGCCGATGATTGTTCACGCCTATGCCGCGCAACTCCCTTATGATGTCCACGATTGTTGTAGCGTCCTCTCTTGAAATTTTGGACTTTCCCATTGCTATCTGAATCTCCGTCTCACGATCGTAGTGTTCCAGATTGATCGTGATGAGCCGGTCCAGCAGGGCGTCCTGAGTCTTATGGACGCCGGCGTATTCTTCTGGATTGGAGGTAAAGATCGCCGTAAAATCCGGATGCACCTCCATGTATCCCTCCCCTGACCTGCGCAGCTTCGGCAGGTTCAGGATACGTTCCGACAAAACGCTGAGGAAAGCGTTGTTCGCCTCCGGTCTCGAACGGTTGAACTCATCGTAGATCAAAGTATCACCGTTCTGACAGGCAGTGGTAAGCCGGTTGTCCACCCAGAAACTTTTCATTTCTTCTTCGGTTTTGAGAACCGAGTGTATGAAGTTGTCGACCAGTTTGGACTTGCGATAACCTGCATCGCGGCCTACAAGATCGGAACTTCCGAATTCATCATCTCCGTGGATGAGAGTAACCGGGCGGCCAAGCCTTGCGGCGACGTGGAAGGCCAAGGTAGTCTTACCCGTACCTGCGGGACCCGAGAAATGAATCGCATATCCCGCCCCAAGATAGGCAAGAGCCCGCTCCGTCACGTGCTCCACATAGGGCGTGGAGACAAATCCCTCGCCGGGTTCCGGCAGGATGTTGTCTTCCTCGGGTTGAACCCTCAACGTAGCATCGGACACGACGCACATCTGTCCTTTCTCCATTTCCCAACACTCCATACCGGTTCTATGTTTTAAGTAAGCGGACCGGCCAAATTATGAGTTTGCGATCGGTCTCTATCCCAGCAATACCCATCCACGGCCGCAGCACCTCAGGCATGCCATTGCCGGGGCTGAGCCATCGTCTCCGGTGCCCAAGCATACCGAACATGTTTTCTTGGGGCCCGGTATGTCGGGCACAAACCCTGTCCCCCCGCAAACAGTGCAGGTGAGAGTATTTATGGCCCCTGTAGCACGGCAGTGGGAGCAAGGCGTATACGGCTCCTGTATGTGAACGAAACCTCTCCCTCCACAAACGCAACAGGTAGAAAGAGAAGACATGATGCCGAAGGGATCTTTCCCACTGCCGTTGCAGAAGGAACAGGATATTTCAACAACTCTCCCGTGCTCGATCGACATTGTATCCATTCCTGTGGTTGATTGGCGCCCGATCATTGCCTTTGTATTCCCGAGTGCTTACCGGGCTTTTCTTTTTTCGAAATCCGCTTCTCTTCTCTGCCGGAAAGCTCATCGACCTCCGTGCTGGGAAGTTTTTCCATCGTCGTGGACTCAACCTCACAGGGGACCTCTCCGGTTAGAGGCTCCACAGTTTCCGGCTCAGCTTGCTCCGCCAACTTCCACCGCTCTCGTTCCACCTCGATCGTCGGCCGATGCTCAGACTTTGCCGGGAAAAAACCCTTGTAGGGCGCAATGCCCAACCAGGCGTAGCGGGCGCCGTTAATGTCGGAGGCGAATTGCTGCCGCAGGTCGGTTACCGTTTTCTTCAAATCCCCGAGAAAGGCCGTGCGATGTGTCCGGGCCTCTTTGACCATATCCGTGCAGGTTTGGTGGCAGTCCGCAAGGTCCTTCCGGAAGCCTTCCTGCATTTGGGAGACGTCCGTTTTTATTTCCGCGAGGAATGCCAGACGGCCATTTTTCGTGCTCTTTGCCATCTCCGCATGAACATTGCGAAAACCTTCCTGCATTCCGGACACATGGTTTTTCAGCTCTGAGAGAAACGCCATCCGGCCGGTTTTTGCTTTTCCCGCCATTTGGGCATGTGAATTGCGAAAACCCGCCTGCGTCTTTGAAACCTCGATTTTCAAACCCGACACAAACGCATGGGCCTCTTCTCTAGTCGCCTTGGCCATTCTGGCATTGGCATCGTGAATACCGGCGAGATCTTTATGGAAGTCTTTCTGCAGTGAGGAAACGCTGTCTTTGATACCGGATAGAAATGTCAGGCGGTCCTGTTTGGTCGTCCTGGCCATTTCAGAATGAGCAGTGTGAAATTCTTTCCCCATAGCCGCCACAGCGTCTTTGCGCACCTTTGCGTCCTGAACCAGGTCCAGTGAGAGCCTTTTGCGCGCACCACGCAAACCGCAAATCTCACCGTGTAAGCGGACCATGTCGTCGGTTAAAAACCACATAATGTTCCTCCTTGTTTGCGCCTGTCTGTCGAGTTCCGGGCCCCTTGCCGGACAAGAGATCAAATGCGGCCCTCATCCGGCAATTCAGGGCACATAAACTTCTCGGTATCACGCGGGCGCGGCGGCGCTGGCCGTAAGGCCAATAGCTTCAGCGTACTTCAGGTAGGTTTCAACCGAGGCGATCACAACACGCGCTTCGATTGACAGGAGTTCGATCCCAACCAACGACACTTTGGCCCAAACATCAATCACGATGCCTTTGTCCAAAATGCGGTCCACTACCTCTGCCAAACTCGATGAATCTGTTGCTTTCTGAACTTTTGCCATGGTACATTCCTTTCTCTCGTCAGCTCTCGCAAAGTTGATGGGAAACCTTCCCGGGAACATGCCCTTCAAGCCGTTCCCGGGGGGGCACCAAATACCGGAAGACTATGCGGAAAAATCACGCGGGCGCAGCGGCGCTGGCCGTAAGGCCAATAGCTTCAGCGTACTTCAGGTAAGTTTCAACCGAGGCGATCACGACACGCGCTTCGATTGACAGGAGTTCGATCCCCACTAACGACACTTTGGCCCAAACATCAATCACGATGCCTTTGTCCAAAATGCGGTCCACTACCTCTGCCAAACTCGATGAATCTGTTGCTTTCTGAACTTTTGCCATTGACAGACCTCCTTTTAGATTTTTAGATCCCGCCGGCGCCAGACTCCTACACCCGATGGGCGGGCCGACTTCACTTCTCTTAAGGCAAGAGTCGGGCCAACCTGAAAAAGGAGGTCTCATTCACGTAAGATGTTGATGTGTAAAGAGAGTAGCGAGGGGGCGGCATTGATGTATTGTCAGTTTGGGCATCGGCGCCATGGCGAGCTTGACCCATATCGGGAGNNNNTGCTGGAATGGTTTGCTGATGAAGCCGCTGATCAACCCATCGGAAATGGCTTTCTGAATACTGCCATCGTCTTTATAGAAGTAACCGGAGATCATGACGATACGCGTTTCTGGAGCTTTAATGCGGATATGCGCCGCCAGCGCAAGACCGTCAGTATCCGGCAGCTTGGCGTCCAAAAAGGCCATCACAAAGCTATTTGAATCTATTAACATATGCGCCTCCTGGCCGGTGACGGCGATCCTGGAGACCAATCCCTTCTTCTTCAATATATGTTGCAGCGCCCAACACATATCGGGTTCATCATCCACTATGAGAAACATCAGATCTTTGCCTGTCATATCCTCCCCTTCACAGTCAGAGTGTGGGCAATTTCACAATGAAGGTGCTGCCACGTCCCTCGACGCTTTCCACCTCAATCGATCCAAAATGGTGTTTGACGATAGAGTAGCAGATGGAAAGTCCCAACCCGCTGCCTTTTCCCACAGGAGATGTCGTATAAAAAGGATCGAATATCTTGTCGATATCAGCCTGACTGATGCCTTTCCCCGTATCGGCGATCCGGACCTGCACCTCACCGCTTCCCGGCGCAATATGAATGCTCAGATGTCCACCATCAGGCATTGCGTTTATTGCGTTCAGGAAAAGGTTCATAAAGACTTGTTGAAGAAGTCCGCTGGCGCCGGGGAGTACGGCGGTCTCCTCTGAAAACTCGCAAGACACCTCGATCTTTTGTATCCGGGCCTGATTGGTGACCAAGGTCAATGTTTCGTTTATGAGCGCGCCCAGGTCTATCAATGTAACGTCGGTCGTCGCCGAAGGGCGTGCAAACCTCAGCAGATTCTCGATGATAATCGCCGCCCTCTGGATGCCTGCGTGAATTTTTTGTGCGCATTCCTTTCGAAACTCAAAATCAGTATTATCCTCCATCAGAAACTGGGCCCCGGAGGAGCAGATCGCCAGGGGGTTTCGGATTTCGTGAGCTATCCCGCCAGCCATAACGCCCAGTGCAGCCAGTTTCTGAGACTGCAGGAGCTGCATTTCGAGTTTGCGGCGTTCGGTGAGGTCTCTTCCCACTGCGACAAGCCCCATGGATTGTGACAAACCTACCCTTAAAGGAGAAAGGACCCAGTAGACGGGAATGACATTTCCATCTTTTGTGAGCAGATTCCACTCAGCCATGATCGAGTTCTGCTGCGTGTGGATCGCGGCCAGAACTCTTTTTATTTCTTCATGGTGCTCTGCGGTGCAGAATTCAACGAAGAGTTTCCCCTTCGTTTCCCTGAAGCCGTAGTCGGAGATCCGCTCTGCCGCCCTGTTCCAAGTAAGAATCCTGCCGTCGATATCAGTAGAGATTATGAGATCGTTGGCGCACTCGACCACGCTTGCCAGATGACGTTCCAACCGGCGGAGATCTTCACTCAAGCGTATTTGCTCGGTCACGTCTTCCATCAGGAGCATTGCACTCTCTACAACCCCCTGCCAGGCGAAAGGAAGGATGATGTAGTAATAAACCCGCATTGGCAATGCGGGCACCCGATAGGTCAACCGCTCCCCCGGTGTTGGACGATTCTCTGTAAATACCTGCCGGATGCGACTGGTGATGTCTACGTGCTCAAGAATGGTAGCAGGAAATACCGTTTCCAGCCGCGATCCGATTGTATTGGATATTGAGCGTTTACTTTTCTCGAGAAAATTTCTGTTCGCGCTGATAATGCGCATGTCCCGGTTTATGAGGAGCACGGAACTCGGAATTGCATCCAGAAGTGTTTGATAGAGCTTATCGCATCGAGTTACAGAATTTTGGCCCGCACCTTCAAGAGAAGCAGTTTCCATACCCCATCCTTTCCAGCCAAACACGCGATTCCGTACGCCTGAATCCAGCATCGGCCTTCGGGCATTACAAAATGGCGTTCAGCTTGCTCTGTCCCTGTGCGTGGTCTGATTCGACAAAATTAAAGGGTGGCCACGGTCCGCTCAGGAGAAGCTTTGGGGACTTCCGCACACTGATGCTGTAGAATCTCTTCCGGAATGCTTCCACGGATTCCCTCGGGACAAGAAAATAGAGGGAAAGAAGAGATGCGAACAAAGCGAAGTTGCCGATTCGGGACGTGTGGTTTTCCACTTTGCACTTAACATAGAGTCCGGCAAACGGTTCTCGGATTTTTTCAATCACCATCGAGCCTTGCCTCACAAACTCTTCCTTTTGCGCATGATGCAATTTTCGAGCGGCCAGGTAGTCAAGGCCCGGACTGGAAGAATGCCCTTCCAGTGCTATGGGATGCGGAGAGGATGCTCCAACGTCATGCGATAAGGAGTCATAGCGCGGCAATGCGCGAATTCCAAACTCCACGGCGCCCTCCAACTCCGACAGTAGCGCCGTGTACGCTTCGTTGCGACTTTCAAGAAGCCGGATAATCTGGGATTCTTCATCCAACACGCATCCGTAGCGCATAGGGATCACCGTGAAGTCACGGTGCAAGAGCGCAATTATTTTTTCATAAGCGAGCACGCGTGACGTATCCGAAGAAAGATCCGGACGATCAACCCTGGAAAAGGCTGCGCTGAGGTTGTGGGCGTTAATGAACAAGACAGGCCAAATATTGTCAGCTCCGGAAAGATGCGGCGGTTCCTGATTTACGCGGGTTTTAAAGATGCAATAAAGCAGAAGACTCATAGCCGGGTCTCCGCTTCCAGGACCGGACAAAAGCTGTAAGGGGGCCATGGTCCCGATAGGTCGAAGACCAGCTCAAAGTCCGCACACTCCGCGTTCGCCCTGTCAACCCGAGCGCAAAGGTCCGCCCTAACATTTGTTGGCGCCAGGAAGGCCCAGTTCAGAATCATTTCCCTTTCACCTCCCGTCGCCTTGCGGGGAAGGGTTTTTCGCACGGCCCAATCGATCGCAATACGGCTTAGATCATAGGCAACGCCTTCATTGACCTCCTTGAGCCGCTGGTTCAACTCCTGCCCGGCGGCGGCCCGTATTCGCTGTTGCTCTAAATAGCGGGCGCCGGGCAGAGAGGAAAGATGGTCCGCTTGACCGGCAAGCATCCTGCGAAATTGCTTTTGCGCCGCCTTCTCCCGGTTCAGAAGGCCTTTGACTGACCATTCCTCTGTGTCAGAGACCCGGTCAAGAAACGCCCGAATCGCATGACCGTGCAGCTTCATGCGATTCTCCAGGCTCTCCAAGGAGAGGAAAATGGTTCCAAATCGCGCCGGCAATACCGGCGAATGGCGCATAATCTTCTCCACCACCTGCTCATGACGGCAGGCGCGAGGTCCCACCCACTCAAGGTCCCCCATTCTGCTTTCAGCCAAGTCCCCGCAGAATTCATCCAGAGGCGCCATGCCGGCAACTGCGACGATATCCCGGTAGGGCAATAAGAAAAGGGGATTCTCGCCATCCATGCCTTTTCCCGCAATTTCCGGAAGGAAAGCGGAACGGGCGAAGCAAAAAAGATATATTGCCTTTAGGCTTGTATCCTCCAACACCGCGTCTCCATTTCAATTCAAGCTTTCAGGTAAATCTTTGTCCACCTCCCGTATAGCGGCTTCAATGTCGCCTTCTTCGATCAGCACTCTTGGCTCATCGGCTGGATTGTCCTTCAACGCCAGGATAGCCCGCCTGACGGCCCCAAGACCGGCCAGCTCGCAAATCGAGGTGATTTCGGCCCCACTGAATCCATCCGTTTTGAGTGCAAGTTTTCGCGGGCTGATCTCAGGGGCGACGGGCTTGTTGCGAAGGTGCACATTGAAGATTTCCTCTCGGTCCGTCACGTTTGGAACGGGGATTTGTATTATTTCATCAAACCGGCCCGGCCTGATCACAGCAGGATCAAGCATGTCCAAACGGTTGGTGGCCCCAAGGACCAGGACCCCTTTGAGTTCTTCTATTCCATCGAGTTCCGATAGAAATTGGCTAAGGACCCGTTCGGAGACATGCGAATCTGAGGAGCCACCGCTACGCAGTGGAACCAGCGCATCCATCTCATCAAAAAAAACGATGCAGGGCGAAGCTTGCCTGGCTTTACGAAATACCTCCCGCACTCCTTTTTCCGATTCCCCCACATACTTGGAGAGAAGAGCGGGACCTTTCACCGAAATGAAGTTTACTCTGCTTTCGTTGGCAATGGCCTTAGCCAGCAAGGTCTTGCCACACCCAGGCGGACCGGCGAGAATGATGCCTTTGGGCGGTTTGATTCCGGCTTGCGCAAAGAGTCGAGAATATTGCAGAGGCCAGTCGACTGCCTCACGCAAACGCTCTTTAACTTCCGAGAGTCCCCCCACGTCCTGCCACCCCACATCGGGTATTTCAACAAATACCTCGCGGATAGCGGAGGGTTCGACCTCACGCAGGGCAGCGATAAAGTCGTCCATGCGCACATCGAGTTTGGCGATTTGTTCGTAGGGAATAGCAGCCATAGCGAAATCGATGCCGGGCATAATCCGGCGCAAAGAGTTCATCGCCGCTTCCCGGCAAAGAGCCTCCAAGTCGGCCCCCACGAAACCGTGAGTAATCTCTGAGATGTGGATCATATTAACGTCTTCAGTCAAAGGCATACCCCGACTGTGTATTTCCAAAATTTCGAGCCTCCCGTTGCGGTCTGGGATAGGAATGGCGATTTCCCTGTCAAACCGGCCAGGGCGGCGCAGCGCCTGATCCAGAAGGTTGGGGAGGTTGGTTGCGGCAATCACGATGAGATTCTGGCGCCTGTTGAGCCCATCCATAAGCGCCAAAAGCTGCGCAACTACTCTTTTTTCCACGTCACCCACAACCTGTTCCCGTTTGGGAGCGATGGCGTCGATCTCGTCGAGAAAAATTATGCTGGGGCCTTTCCGGCCGGCTTCCTCGAAGATCTTGCGCAAGTGGGCTTCGCTCTCCCCGTAAAACTTGTGTATGACCTCGGGACCGCTCACGGAAAAAAAATTGGCGTCGGTTTCCCGGGCTATTGCGCGTGCTATGAGCGTTTTGCCGCATCCGGGAGGACCGTGAAGGAGAACCCCTTTGGGAGCATCGATTCCCAGGCGGTCGAACACCTCAGGATAGCGCAAGGGGAGTTCTATCATCTCCCTTATCCTTTGCAGTTGTGGTTTGAGTCCGCCAATGTCCTCGTAGGATATGGAGCTGGCGCCTTGCTCTTCCTGAGGTTTCCCAATTGTAAGCTCAGTGGTCGGGTTAATGAGTACAGAGCCTTTGGGGCTTGTGCTTTCAACCTTGAAGTCCGCGGACCGGCTGCCAAACAAGGTGGCCCGAATGCGGTCTCCTTCCACGACGGGCAGTCCGTCCAGAAGGCTGCCTATGTACCCCATGTCCCGATCCGCCGGGGTAATATGGATTGGAGCAAGGACCACGCGCTGGGCGTGCTGCCAGGCAGTCTTCCGCACTGAAACAAATTCGTCAATCCCAGAGCCTGCATTCTCCCTGGCAATCCCGTCCAACTGGATCCGGGATTGCCCACGCAGTTCCCTGTACGCGGGCATCGCCTTGCATACCGTTTTCCGTTTACCGGCAACTTCCACAATGTCGCCGATCTCAAGTTGCAGTTTCTCCAGGTCCTCCGGCCCCAGACGGGCAAATGCGCGCCCTACGTCTTTGGTGAGGGCTTCCGTGACCTTGCGCTTCAGCACTGGCTCTTTTGGGCTGCTCATACACACCGCCATTCGGTTGCATTATTTCATGCACTTAATTTCGACAATTCCGTGCCGGCAGGAGACCGATAGTTTATCCTTTTGGAAGCTTCCCGGAAGGAGTATCTCCTTGCGATATTTCTTGTCCCCCCTTTTGGCCGAGAGAGTCATGATGTCTTCCTGGATCTCGACCTGGACGTCCTCAGCCTCAATCCCGGGCATCTCAGCCACGATGAGAACGTGGTCCTCTTCCTCGAAGACGTCGACCAAAGGTTCACGTAATTCATGGACCATGGGTTTACCGGTCGCCTTGTCTTTGCTGATGTTCCCGAACGGTTCGACCTTGAGTTCTTTCCCTCCCAGGCCCGTTTTCACGGAAAATCCAAAAACCCCTTTGAGACCCTTTCCCTCTTCACTTAATTGAAACTCATTCGTCCGGGAGAGCTGTTCGCCTTTTTCCGCCAGATCACTCAGTTTTTCCACGAGGTCCCCGAGACCCTTAAAAATTCCATCAAACCCTGCTCCTGTCCTGCCAGCAGATTTTTTCTTTGTCATGTCTGCCTCCGTTTTCTTGGATTCCGTGCTGTTTTAACTTCCTGTACATTGTTTTGTAATCTATCTGGAGAATTCGAGCTGCTTTGGCTTTGTTCCCCCCCGTGCTTGTCAGTACGGCTATGAGGGCTTCACGCTCGATGACCAGAGCGCTTTGGTGAACCATCTCCTTAAGAGGCACGTCTTCCCGCAGGGTCTCGATGACTATCGGGGCGGGGACTCGAGCAGGAGCAGCGATTGCAATATCGAAGTGTTTACGGGTAATTGTCTGTTCCGCCATCAGCACCGCGCGACGGATAACCGAGCGCAGTTGTCTCACATTGCCGGGCCAGCTATAATTGAGTAAACTTTCAATAGCGCCCTCTGAAAATCCACTTACGTTCTTGTTCAATTCAAGGTTTGTTGTGTCCAAAAAGGCTTTGGCCAGATAGGGGATGTCTTCCTTGCGCTCGCGCAAAGGTGGAATGGCTATGGCGAATTCGTTTAGCCGAAAGAACAGGTCAAGGCGGAATTCGGCGGTTGCGGTCGCCCCCAGCAAGTCTCGGTTGCTGGCGGCCACGATACGCACATCGACGGGGATGGGCTTGGTTGCGCCAAGGCGCAGAACCTTTTTTTCCTGAAGTATCCGAAGGAGTTTGGCCTGAGAACCTACCGGCATGTTCGAAATCTCGTCCAGGAAGATGGTCCCGCCTCTGGCTACCTCAAATCTACCGGGCTTTGGCGCAACGGCCCCTGTAAAAGCGCCTTTTTCATGGCCGAATAGTTCACTTTCGAAAAGAGTTTCCGGAATTGAACCGCAATCAATAGGGACAAAGGGTCCTTTCTCTCTGGGACTGTTTTCATGGATGGCCCGGGCAACCAGTTCTTTGCCCGACCCCGTTTCTCCCTGGATAATGACGCTGAAATCCGATTGCGCTACAACATCTACATCCGAAATGATACGCCCGACCGCATCGCTGGGTCCCATCCTCTTGCGGAGGTGGCAAGCCTTTTGACACTGGGCGGAAAGAAACTTGATTTCCTGCATGAGCCTGCGCTCCGAGACTGCGCGACGAACTACTCTGACAAGTTCAATATGATCGACGGGTTTGGCCAGATAGTCGCATGCTCCGTGCCTCATTGCCTTGACAGCTCCCTGAATGTCGGCATAGCCGGTAATCATTACGACGGGCAACTCCGGGTTTCTTTCCCTCACCTCCATCAGGACTTCCATCCCATTAATATCGGGCATTCTGAAGTCTACGAGCAGCACATCGGGTTCTTCGGAGATGATCGAATCGAGCGCCGCCTTTCCCGAATTGACAGTCGTGACTTCAAATCCCTCTCGCCTCATGACGTGGGAAAGGATCACACAGAAATCCTGCTCATCATCGGCAATAAGAATCCTGGTCTTGGATTGGTTCACCTGCATGTCCTTTCTTCAGGCAAAAGGCAGTGCAACCGGATAGATAACGTTGATGTCCTTATCGAGAAGGTTTTCCAGCGAGTGCAACATCCCGAGAAAAAGGACGCCTGTTTCGCCGGCACACAGCGTCGTATTGATTCGGTCGGCGATAAATCGGTTGCGCCTGTCGAGCAGGGAATCGTCCCGGCCGCTTTGGAGGATTTCGGAGCCGCCGCCTCTGCGAACATTTTGCAGAACCAGGGCCTGCTTTACACGTTCGTACTCTTCCAAAAGCAGGTCGGAAGATTCCGTCCCCATTATGACGGCGCCCTTTCCGATCAAGTACAGAAGCAGCCGATGATTTCGGCTCCCCCGGTTTGCGAGTTCCTCTACTATTTCAAGTTCACGCCCACAGACAGGGAGACCGTCCTGATAAAGACGGACTTTGCCGCTGGGAAGCGGCAACCGCTCAACAATCTCTTCGATTTCAGTCCATCGTTTGTCGATTGCTCTCAGTTTCCGTCTCCATGCTTTAACGCTTAGTCTGTGCAACGTTGCCCGCTGTATTGACTCGCTCAGAGCGCCCATATCGGCTTCGGTATGGACGATTCCTATGTGGATGAGCGTCCTTGGGTCGTTTTCAGCGCCATCACACTTGTCAGCCTCTTCCATAAACGGCGCCCCGCTCCGACCTGTCATTGATTCCTCGTGGCATAAAAAAGTTTAGGTTCCCGGTGCTTCGTTCGGCGCAAAGCAGTTACGTGGCAGCGTGTTAAAGATGAGCGCACCAGGCAGTGGATAAACTGCTAAACCAGCAGGAAAAGGCCATTGGTGACGAAAACGCCATGGCGACTGTACCATAAGAGTATGGCAAATTTGCCATACGCTGGTATTCATTTTTCGCTGACGTTTCATGCAGTATCAACCTTGGCTTAGCCCCATACTGTCGGCGCTTTGATTCGGACTTTCTCAATAGACGCAAAAATCCTGCCACATATCCTAACGTTAACTCGGTAGGATTTTTGCAGACCTTTAAAGATAATATAATAAATCTCTCAAAAACAGGGAAGTCGATGAGCGGTACTCGAGGATAGCGTATTTGGTGGTGGATGATGAACTGGAATACGGAAATATGGTGCAGAAAATGCTTCAAGAAATGGGGCATGCCTGCGAAGTGGCAGAGGATGACTTCGAAGCGCCGGCGCGGATTGCCAATGAGCAATTTGATCTGGTGATATCAGATCAGCACTTACTCAAACCGAACTTGGCCAAACCGTACGAAAAAATTGAGAGACAAGTGATGGAATTATTGATTCGACGCATCCTGATCGTAGACGACGAAGAAGACTATCGAATGCTTGTCTATCGACTGTGTCAGAAAATTGATCATGGCTACTCCTGCGATTTGGCAGCGAACGGGCATGAGGCCCTGGATTTGATCATCCGGGGGAGATACGACCTCGTGATCGCAGACATACATATGTATGGCTTCACTGGAATCGAATTGATGAGAGCGGCACAAGAGCTGTATCCCGAACTGGAGTTTATCCTGATAACAGGACACGCTCCCGAGTATGAGTTTAGCGACATTATTGACGCCGGAGCATCCGATTTCATTTCCAAACCGTTCGCCTTGGGAGAGCTCAAAGCCAAAATTGGCAGGATCGAGAAGGAGCAGCGGGTCCTTCGATCCCTCAGAGAATCAAATCTGCAGCTTTCTGAATCTTACGATCAGCTTAAATTGGTCTTGGAAGATTTAATCAACGCCCTGGGTTCCGCGCTTGAAATGAAGGATCTCTATACTGCGGGTCATCAGAAGCGAGTGTCGGATATCGCCTGCCAAATCGCTAGAAACATGGGGCTTTCCCATAAGCAAATAACGGCGATCCGGCTGGCGTCCCTGGTTCATGATATAGGCAAGATCTCCATCCCTTCCGAGATTCTTTCAAAGCCTTCAAAACTCGACGAACTGGAGTTTGGGCTGGTCAAGCGTCATTCGAGCATCGGATATGATATTTTGAAACGGACCCCTTTCCCCTGGCCCATTGCCAAGATTGTGCTCCAACATCATGAAAGAATGGACGGTTCCGGATATCCGCAGGGACTGTCCGGCGATGAGATTCTCCTTGAAGCCAGAATCATTGGCGTGGCGGACGTGGTTGAAGCCATGAGTTCTCACAGGCCATACAGAGCTGCATTGGGCATCGAGAAGGCTTTGGAGGAGATTTCAATGAATAAGGGTATTCTCTATGACCCGGATGTGGTCGACGCTTGTTTGATGATTGAGGATTGTTGTTTGTGTCCAGACCCATCTCGGACGGCTCCGCGTCAGACTGAAGCGGCCCAATCCCTGCAATGACGCCGGCTTCAGGTGCTCCGGGAGGGCATAAAGCCTTCCCTTACGAATGAGCCGTGAGACAATGCCGTAGGGGCGGGGTTTATCCCCCGGTCTTGAATGCGACCTGGGATAACTCACTGCCTGCGAAAACATGAAGAAGTTTCTATGGAGGGCCAAATGTTTTTCAAGGAAGAGTTCAGTAAAAACACTATTATTCAGCTTAGATGGACTCTATTTATTATTATTGGGTACATTATTGTATTCAGCCATTCAGGCAAATCTGTTCCACCGCTTTTTAATGCGCTTTTGCCTATCTATACTTTAACTAATATTATCCTGTCATTTGGCCCTAAAAAGTGGTTTCAAAGACAGCAATTTATTTCCTTAATTCTGTTGCTCGATTTAAGCATGACGATTCTGACCATTTTTCTGGCTGGACCTGGAGATTCAGCATTCTATGTTACATTTTTCCTGATCCTTTTAATTGCCGCCATTACCCGTAAGGCATTTTTAGTCTATTCCACTTTCGCGATCATCCTGCTGGCATACGGGGTCACGTCCTATCTTAAGTCGCCCGGGGCTTTCTTTGAGACCGCTTTTTTACTCCAATTTCCTTTTATATTCATTCTAGCCATTTTCTTTCGTGGCATAGTTGTATCCTATAATAGAGTTTATCAGGAAAAAGAATTCCTCAAGGCAGATTACCAGGAACTGGAAGTGTTGAACAGTGTGGCCCTGTCGATTGGGCAAGATAATGATCTATTTCCATTCTTGTTCAAACTTTCCAAGCTTTTATCTGAGAAGCTGGGGATCGAACGCGTCACTGTGCTCTTTATGGATCGCAGGGAGGACAATTGTTACATGGTGTCATCCGATGACCAACCGGGGAAAGAATCCCATGTCATAGACCTTAAAAAGTACCCAGCTTTGAAAGAATCATTAAAAAGTGAAAAAATATCACAGGATGAAATCCTCCCCCCACCGCTTCAAGAAACGTCCACGTACATCTTGAAGAAAATCCACATTGCCTCCAAGGGAAAAGAGCTGGGGACCTTATATCTAAGAGCCAATACTCCAATGCGCAGCCTAACCCGCCGGGAAGAGTATTTTTTGCAGGTTTTAGGCCGGATTACCGCGATAGCGATTCTGGATGTTAAGAGAGCCAAGGAGTTCGAGGAACTGATGGACAGCAGAACATACTCTGACTTACCCCAATTAGCGGGTCCACATGGTATATAGCGGACCACAAAGGAAGGCATGATCTGTGTCATTCGAAAGACCAAAAAAGGAGCGTTCCGATGTGGAATGGATAGGCGCTCTCGAATGTCAATTTCTCAATCATCAGGAAGAGGTCCAGATAAAATTCGGATTATCGGGTGGACCAGCCAAAAAGGGCGAAAGCCACATCTCAATTTGGGGGTGCTTTTCCTGAAGAAGCTTGGAGAGGCGCCGGCTATTTCGTTGAGTATGAAAAAAGAAGGGACCAAAAGTCCAATGTAGATGTTCAAGGCCAAAGGCCTATTCATTCAGGATAATCTTAATGATCGAGTTTCTGCAGGGACAGTTGGATTACATATTTTTCTTTTACGGGTTGGCATTTATAGGCCTGGCGGTAGTCTGCTTTACTCTATCTGACGGATCCCAACGTCTTCCGTGGCGATTGATTGGCTGGTTTGGTCTGCTCCATGGCATTAACGAATGGATGTATCTCGTAGCCGTCACGTCCGAAGGCGGCACAATTTTCGCCGCTTTCCGCTGGGCAATTCTGACCGTGTCTTTTGCCTTTTTGGTCGAATTCGGAAGGATTGCGTCGATCCGGATACGCAGACCAGGAGCTCGCTACCGGTTAACAGGGCTCCTGGCAATGGTTGCCCTATACGGTAGTCTGGGTGGCTGGGTCGGTGTCAATATCACAACGCCATATGCCCTGGGGCTGGTCGGGGGCCTGTGGACGGGAGTGGCTCTGTGCCTCGAATCACGAAAAGTCGAGGGCTCGCCCCGCCGCTGGCTGGTCGCAGCGGCGGTCGGCTGGTTATTGTATTCCCTGGCTACCGGGATGCTCGTGCCCAAAGCTTCCTTTTTCCCGGCGTCGATGTTTAATCAAGACAACTTCAACCATGTTACCGGCATACCGGTGCAGTTGTTTCATGGGCTGCTGGCGCTTTGGATCGCAGCGATGACGATGGCCTTTTTCAACGCTGTCCGGCATGCGGAACTGGATCAGTCCAACGTTTACAGGACTAGATATCTGTGTGGTACATGGGTAGCGCTGATAGTCATTCTTATTTCCGGATGGATGCTTACCCAATTCATGGGTAATCTGGCTCGGGAGCGTATTCATAAGGACAGGACAGCTTACGGCAAGGTGCTCATCCAGCGTTTGGTTTTCGAACTGACGATAGCTCAGGAAGCGGTCAAATCAATGTCCGCGGCTCCCTGGATAGGTCCGGCGCTATGGTCCGGTAAGAGTTTGAATCTTGAGCAGGCTAACTCCGTGCTGGACAGATACAAGAAAAGCTTCAACGCCTCCGTGGCATACCTGCTGGATTCTTCCGGAAATACTGTCGCCTCTTCCAACCGGGGTGATCCCGACAGTTTTGTTGGCCAAGCCTATGCTTTCCGCCCCTATTTCCAACAGGCCATGGGTGGGAGTACGGGTCGCTATTTCGCCTTGGGAGTCACCTCCAAGAAGAGAGGATTTTATGCCAGTTCCCCCGTATATGACCGGCTTGGGCAGATCGTAGGGGTGGCCGTGCTCAAGATGGATATGGATAAGTACGAAGCCGACCTTCGCTCTATCGATCCCGCATTTTTGGTTGACGCCGGCGGCATGGTTTTCCTCGGAAGCCGGCCGGACCAGGCTTTCAAAAGTCTGGGGCCTGTATTGCCCTGGAAATTAGCCGCCCTTGCTCAACTACATGGGACAGACCGGTTTCCCGCGATCCTCCAAACAGAACCGGCGGACGGTGCGGTCGTTAGATTTGACAACATTCATTTTCTGCTTTGCCGCACGGCCTTTGACTCCCCTGCCATGGAAGGCTGGTCCCTGGTTTCATTGGTTTCTACAGACCTTGTGTTTTCTTATCGTCTGGTGGGCATTGCCGTGACTTTGGTAACGGTGGTGCTGATACTGGTCCTGGTGGGCAGCAACATCTACATCAAAGAGGAGGCTAACCGCACCTTCGCCTCCGAGGCACGTTTCCGGACTCATGTCGAAAACTCATTCGATGTCATTTTCACGCTCGATAAAGAGGGCACATTTGTGTTCGTATCCCTCGCCTGGGAACGGCATTTTGGCTATCCAGTCAGTGATGTTATAGGAAACTCATTCGCGCCATTCGTACACCCGGATGATGTCATACCCTGCGTCGAATACCTTACGCGGGTCTTGAACACTCGGCAGTGCGAGACGAGCCCTGCCTTTCGCGTCAAGCGTGCCGATGGCGACTGGCGATGGTTTGTTGCCAATGGCACACCCTATGTCGATAAGAAAGGCGAGCTCCAGTTTATTGGTGTTGGCCGCGATATTACCGACCAGAGAAAGGCCGAGGAATTGTTGCGCGAGTCGGAGGCAAAATACCGCACTCTCTACGATTCGACCAGCGACGCGGTGATGTTGCTGGACCAGAAGGGCTTTTTCGACTGCAACCAAGCGACCCTGGCGATCTTAGGCTACGCGACCCGGGAGGAGTTCTGCTCGAAACACCCTTCTGAAATTTCACCGCCGATGCAGCCGGACGGCACGGATTCCTTGACGCGGGCCAACCAACATATCGCCACGGCCATGGAAAAGGGCAGCCACCACTTCGAGTGGACGCACCAGCGCGCCGACACCGGCGAGCTTTTCCACGCCGAGGTGCTGCTCAATGCCATGGAACTCGACGGCAAACCGGTGTTGCAGGCGGTGGTCCGCGATATTACCGAGCGCAAACGGGCGGAGGAGGCGCTGCGCGCATCACAGCAGATCATAGAAGGGATTATCAACGCCATACCCGTGAGGGTATTCTGGAAGGACAAGAATCTCGTTTACTTGGGCTGTAACGCGGTATTAGCGCGCGACGCGGGATTTGCCGATCCGAAGGACATCATCGGGAAAGATGATTACCAGATGGGGTGGCGTGATCAGGCGGAATTGTATCGCCGCGTTGACCGCCAGGTCATCGAGAGCGGCTGCTCCAAGCATCTCATCGAAGAACCCCAGACTACCCCCGAAGGGAACACAATCACGCTTCTTACGAGCAAGATACCTCTGCGCAGTTCTACGGGGGAGATCAGCGGCATACTCGGAACGTATATGGACATCACCGAGCGCAAGCGGGTGGAGGAGGCCCTACGCGAGAGCGAGGGGAAATATCGTCGGATCGTTGAAACGGCCAATGAAGGCATCTGTGTGGCGGACGGGGATTACTTTATTACATATGTGAATCAAAAAATGGCTGACATGCTTGGCTATCTCCCTGAAGAGATCATTGGCAAGACGTTAGTCCATTTTTTGTTTCCCGAAGACCTGGTCGATCACCAGGAAAAGAGGTCACATCGCGTCGAGGCGCTGAATGAGATTTACGAACGTCGTTTTCGCCGCAGGGATGGCGGAGAATGTTGGACGATTGTTTCCGCCACAGCGATTAGAACAGAAGATGGCAAGTTTATAGGTTCTTTTGCAATGCTCACCGACATCACCGGGCGCAAGCTGTCGGAGGCAATGCTGGCAAGAGCCAACCTGCAGAACGAACTGTTGCTGGACTCCGTCGGTGAAGGAATTTACGGGTTGGACCTGGAAGGCCGGACCACCTTCGCCAACCCGAAGGCAGTGAGCTTGGTGGGATATAATCTGGATGAAATGATCGGCCGCTCCCAGCACGACCTCATCCATCATTCCAGGTCGGACGGCTCTCCATACCGGCGAGAAGAATGTCCGATCTACAACGCTTTCAAAGATGGTCAGATGCACCACGTTGACACGGAGGTGTTTTGGCGTAAAGACGGAACGAGCTTCCCCGTGACCTATACGAGCACACCTATCCGCGATGAGAACGGCGAACTTCAAGGCGCAGTGGTCGTGTTCAGCGATATCACCGAGCGCAAGCGGTTTGAAGAAGAGATACGGGAATCGGAGCATTCCCTCAAGGCCATATTCTCCACGGTGCAAACCGGCATTCTGATTATAGATAAAGAAACACACAAAATTATTGATGCAAATCCTGCTGCTGTGAAACTTATTGGGAATCTCAGAGAGGAGATCATCGGAAAAGCCTGCCACGGCTATGTTTGTGAGGCGGAAGTGGGCGAATGCCCCGTAACGGATCTTGGCCGGAAGATCGACAATCTGGAATGTATCCTCATCACATCCAAAGGCGAACGGATTCCGATCATCAAGACGGTTTCGACGCTTGATCTGAACGGGCGCGAGTGTTTGCTTGAAAGTATTGTCGATATCTCAGACTTGAAAGAGGCGCAGGAAGCCGCGCAACTGGAGAATGCCAAACTTTTTGCCATGATTTCCGCCATGGAAGAGGGAGTAGTCTTTGCGGATTCCAGCAACGTGATTGTGGAAACCAACCAATACTTCTGCAAGTTTGTCGGACGTGAGCGTGATGCACTCCTGGGGAAGACAATCGAGGAAATGCACTTCGGTGAATTGGCGGAAAATGTGATAAAGCACATTGAGTCTTTCCGCGAAAACCCCTCCTCAAACATGGTAGTCGTACAGAGAGCTATCGGTGAAAATGAAGTTATCCTGCGCGTTCAGCCAATCTATGTGGGAGGTCATTATACAGGGGTCCTTCTCAACATTATCGACGTGACCGACCTTGTTCAAGCAAAACGCTCGGCTGAGGACGCAAATAACGCAAAAAGCGAGTTTCTCGCCAATATGAGCCACGAAATCCGAACTCCCATGAACGCCATCATAGGCATGACGGATCTTGCCCTGGAAACAGAGCTTACTGATGAACAACGGGAGTATCTTGAGATCATAGGCAATTCCGGCGGCTCCCTGATGACATTGATCAATGACATCCTCGATTTTTCCAAAATCGAGTCGAAAAAGCTTGATCTCGATCCCATCGAGTTCAACCTTCCGGACAGCCTTGCCGATACATTGAGGCCCCTTGTGGTGCGCGCCCAGGCCAAGGGAGTGGAACTGGTTTACCAGATCCAGGCTGGAGTGCCCGATATCCTTATTGGTGATCCTGGACGCCTGCGCCAGGTCCTTGTGAACCTGGCAGGCAATGCCGTAAAGTTCACAGAGCAAGGTGAGATCGCGCTGGATGTTGAAAAGGAATCTGAAACTGAAGGCAAATTGTGCCTGCGTTTCACCCTTACTGACACGGGAATCGGCATCCCTTTTGAGAAGCAAGCATCTGTTTTTGAACCCTTTACTCAGGCAGACGGTTCCACAACCAGGATGTATGGGGGCACCGGTCTGGGGCTGTCCATATCCCGGCATCTCATAGAGATGATGGGTGGGGATATCCGTGTCGAGAGCCGACCAGGGGCAGGTTCCACCTTCCAGTTCAGGGTTTTCTTTGAGAAACCTAAAACACCCACCTTGCTCTCTATTGACCTTGAAACAGTCAATGTAAAGGACCTGACAGTGCTGGTGGTGGACGATAATGCCGTCAACCGCCGCCTACTCCAGGAGATTTTGATCAAATGGGACATGTTGCCCACTCTGGCGTCCAGCGGAAAGAAAGCCATTGAAACATTGGAACAGGCCCGGATGCAGGGAACTCGCTTTGACCTCATCCTTTTGGATGTGATGATGCCTGAAATGGATGGATTCGAGACAGCGGAGTTGATAAGGAGTTGCGTTGACTTCTACCAGTCAGTGATCATGATACTGACCTCTGTCGGCCAGAGAGGGGATGCCGCTCGGTGCCGGGAGCTAGGCATATCGGCCTATCTTACCAAACCGATCAAACAATCCGAGCTTTTTGCGGCAATCATGACCGTCCTGGCTCTTCGTAATCAAGGCGCGGAGGATGGGATTCTAATTACCCGTCATTCATTACGGGAGACTCCATCTGACCGGTCGGCGGGGTCCTCTAAAAATCTTCACATACTATTGGCCGAAGATAATGTTGTGAATCAGAAACTGGCCACAAAGATTCTTTCAAACTGGGGGCACTCCATTGTTGTGGCGTCAAGTGGAAAAGAGGTGGTGGAGGCCTGTGAAAAGGAGCGTTTCGACCTGATCTTTATGGACATTCAGATGCCTGATCTGGATGGTTTTGAGGCGACGCAGATTATCAGGGAAAGAGAAAAAGATGGCGGAGGGCGCCTCCCGATTGTGGCGATGACAGCCCATACCATGAAAGGTGACAAGGAAAAATGTCTGGCGGCGGGAATGGATGACTATGTCTCCAAGCCAATCAACAGGGACGAGTTGTTCTCGGTGATCGAGAAATTCACAAAAAGTGGCGAGTCAACAGGAAATAGCGCCTCTGTTTCATCGAAGGATGATGAAGCGTTCACAACGGGAGTGTTTGATATCGCCAGGGCGCTGGAGATTGCAGGTGGAGATAAAGCATTTCTGAAAGAGCTTGCCGATCTCTTCTTTGAAAACCTCCCCGGCTATGTCGCCAAGATCCGGGAGGCGATATCCATGGAAAATTCCGGGGCTCTTGAGGACGCCGCGCACAACTTGAAGGGCTCTATCGGCAATTTTGCTGCGAAGCGTGCCCAAAATGCAGCCTACCAGTTGGAGGTTATCGGTAATAAGGGGATGCTTGCAGATGCCGATCAATTGCTGAGCGAGTTAATGGAAGAGCTTAAGCCCCTGGAATGCTCGATTAAGAGGGCTTTGTCGGAGTGACATGATGAGGGTCCTGATTGTTGAAGATGAGGTGGTGTCGAGAAGATTGTTGGAAGTCTTCCTGGGCAAATTGGGCTATGAAGTGGTCTCCGTCTCGAGCGGCAAAGAGGCTTTAGGAGTTCTTCTCGATCCCCAGGCGCCCAATCTGGTTATATCGGATTGGATGATGCCCGAAATGGATGGGCTGGAGCTTTGCCATAGAACGCGGGATATACAAGTGGCAGGTTACATTTACTTCATCATACTGACCGCAAAAATGGACAAGAAAGATATTATCAAGGGGTTGGAGGCTGGAGCAGACGACTACCTGACTAAACCCTTTGACCAGGAAGAATTGAGATGCCGCCTCAAGATAGGAGAAAGAATTGTAAACCTGGAGATGCGGATCATGGAATTGGCAAACACGGATTCCCTGACAGGGGTGCTCAATCGAAGGGCCTTCATGGAAAGGTGTCAGATCGAGATTCAAAGGTGCAATCGGGAGTGTGCCCCAATTTCGCTAATTCTTGCTGATATCGATCATTTTAAACGGGTTAACGATCGGTACGGCCATCAAGTGGGTGATATGACGCTTCAAAAGTTCGCCGGGCAGTTGAGCGCATCTTCCAGGCCATATGATTTTGTGGCTCGCTACGGAGGCGAGGAGTTCGTAGTATGTTTGCCCGGAATAGACCGCCAACAGGCAGGATTGGCGGCTGAACGGATGCGGCGGCAGGTTGAAGCGCTTAGTCTCACAGTACCGGCCTCAACGAATGGTTTTTCAATTTCTGCAAGCTTTGGTGTGGCTTCTCTGCACATTGGGTCTGAGGAATGTCCAGAGCCACTAATTGGCCGGGCCGATTGCGCCATGTATCAGGCCAAGCATGAGGGGAGAAATCGCGTTTGTTTGGCTATTGAAGACTGGCGCCATGAGATGGGCTTAGGAACTCAACAACCAACGTAAAATCTTTTGCTGATATAGCTCAGGGGGAAACCGATGGCAACCTCGGGAACCGACGGAACACGAAAAGAGCTTGGAGAATACCTGGTAGAGGCCGGCATCATCGATCAGAAGGCCCTTTTTAAGGCCTTGGAAATGCAAAAAGTGCAGAAAAAAAGAATCGGCCAGATCCTGATCAATATGGGAGTGGCTGACGATGAGGAAATAGCCAAGGCCCTTGCGCGTCAGCTAAATATTCCTTTCCTGCGCTTGGGTGAGGTCAAAATCGAACCTGAAGCTATAGCATTAATCCCACCTGAGATGGTTGAAAACTACTTGCTTATTCCGATCAGGAAAACCGACCAGGGGCTCCTCGTCGCCATGGGCCTGGCCAGCATGGCAAATCCGTCGGAAACGTACGCCCTGGAGGATTTGCGCTTTATCACCGGCATGCCCATACAGATTGCAGTCGCCTCACAAAAAGATATCCTGGAAGAAATAGAAAGATATTACCCAAAGCCAGGCATCGAGTCCGAACTGGACTCTGAACCGCGCATTGGCGAGGACATACAAATTTTAAGGTGGAATGAGCCGGCTGCAGACGATATGGATGAAGGGGAATTACTGGGGCTTGCAAAGGCATCTCCTGTCGTGCGTTTTTCAAAAGCAATATTTGCGGATGCTATCAAGCTTAACGCGAGTGATATTCACATTGAGCCTCAGCAGGGAGGCGTCATTGTTCGTTACCGCATAGACGGAGTCATGCGAGAAATAGTTAAAACAGACAAGCTGATTCATGCATCTCTAGTTTCCAGGATTAAAGTTTTGGCCGATATGGATATTGCTATCCGCAGAAAGCCACAGGACGGCAAATTTCAAATAATGGTAAGGGACAATCAATATGATATGAGAGTCTCCACAATACCAGCTTCGTATGGAGAGAAAGTTACGATTCGCATCCTTGATCAGGGCGGTGCGTTAAGACGCCTGGAAGATATGGACCTTACCAAGTCATCATGCCAGGAATTCTATGATGTGTTAAATTTTAACCAAGGAATATTTCTGGTAACCGGACCCACTGGAAGCGGCAAATCTTCAACACTGTACACATGCCTCAACAGACTCAACAGCCGAACTGTCAATATCATGACCGTCGAGAATCCGATCGAATTTGACATCGCGGGAATCAATCAGGTGCAGATAAACCCGAAGGCCGGAATCACTTTCGCCGATGGGCT